>JAEYUT010000258.1 GCA_023432305.1 Actinomycetes bacterium | reverse complement strand
GGATCGTCATGCGACCGCCATCCGCACGCTTCCCGCGGCCACCCAGGACCTGTCGCTCGTGGTGAGCGCGGATGTGCCGGCTGCCGCTGTCCAGGCGGCGATCGCCGAGGGCGCGGGGGAGCTGCTGGAGAGCATCCGCCTGGTCGACGACTATCGCGGCCAGGGCGTGGAGGCGGGCACGAAGTCGCTCACCTTCGCGCTGCGCTTCCGCGCAGCCGAGCGCACGCTCACTGCGGCCGAGGCGACGGAGGCGAAGCTCTCGGGTCTCGCTGTGGCCGCTGAGCGCTTCGGGGCGACGCTGCGGGAGTAGCGCTCCCCGCGCCGTGGAACGCGATCGGACGCACCCCTGACGCACGATGAGCCGTTCTCGTTGGGTGGTGCGCTCGGATCGGGTCGCCGTATCGTCGGAGCATGAGATCGCCTCGCCTCCTCGGCGCCGCCGCCGTCGTCCTCCTGCTGCCGCTCGTCGGGTGCGCGAGCACGCAGTCCGCCGGCGACTGGCCCGGTTACGAATCGTGGGATGAGGTGGTCGCGGCGTCGGACCTCGTCGTCGTGGCCGACCTGATCTCGGAGCACGAGTCGACGCTCTCTGCCGACGACCACCCGGGGGACGACTCGTACGCCGTCCCGGTGACCATCGCGACCGTGGAGGTGATCGATGTCGTCGCGGGGGAGGCCCGCGTCGGCGACCAGATCGACGTCTCGCTCCCCGGCACGAGATCCCTGCCGGCGGCGGAAGTCCGCTACCTCGGAGACATCGAAGCGGATGCCGTCCTCCTTGCGCTCGTCGCGTTCGACGGCCACCCGCACTCGCCCGTCAACCCCGTCCAGGGCGTGCTCGCGGTGGATGCCGACGGCACCGTCCGCGGATCGGATGGTGACCCGGGCTTCGCTCTCCCGTCGCTCGACCGGCTGAAGGGCTGAACGGCTGACACCACGCGAGGGGCCCCGCCACCGGATGGTGACGAGGCCCGTCGAGGACGTGCAGGAGGTGCTACTTCTTTCCGCCGCCGAGCAGCCCGCCGAGACCGCTGAGCAGCCCGCCGAGATCGAGACCTCCACCCGAGGATGACGAGGTTCCCCCGCCGAGCACCGAGCCGAGCAGGTCGCCGAGGCCGCCGAGCGGGTTGTCGTCGGCCTTCTTCGCCGCGCCCTGGTCGCTGCCTCCGAAGAACCGGTTCGCGAGCCACGCGAGAACGATGGGGGCGACGATCGGGAGGATCTTCTCGATGATGTCGCTCGTCACATCCGACTTCGCGGACGAGCCGGCGAGCTTCGCCGCGACCTTGTCGGTGTTGTCGCCGAAGACGTTCTTCACGATCTTCGAGCCATCGGCGGTGTCCACATCGTCGACCGACGCGATCCTGTCGTCGCTGTGCTTCGCGAGCGCCTTCTGGAGCGACGCGGCACCGCCCGACTCGGCGTTCGCCTTCATCCCTCCCACGAGGCCGGGGATGATCTGGGCGACGGCGTCTTCGGCGACGCCCTCATCGATTCCGAGCTTCTTCGCGATGTCGGCGACGGGGATCTGCTTCAGCAGGTCGTCGTAGTCGGCCATGGTGGTCCTTCCGTGCGGGTAACGTGCGCTCACTGTATCGCGCAGTCTCAGCCCCGGATGCGGGGTGCAGGCCCGCCGTTACGGCCATCTGCGTCTGATAGCCTCGGAGCATGGGTCAGCGGGTCACGATCGAGAGCGTTCAGCTCCGTCGTGCTCGCCGCGTGCGCCGAATCTCGGCGACGCCGCGCAGCTGACTCGATCAGTGTTTCGTGTGGCGTCGCCGCTCCGGTCCCCGATTCCCCGAAGCCTAAGGTTGAAGCATGTCCATCTCCGTCGCCGTCGCGGGCGCGAGCGGCTATGCGGGAGGCGAACTCCTGCGTCTGCTCGCTGATCACCCCGAGTTCGACATCCGCGTCGTCACCGCCCACTCGAACGCCGGCCAGAAGCTCTCGAGCGTGCACCCGCACCTCACGAGCCTGCGCGATCTCGAACTGCAGCCCACTCACGCGAGCGTTCTCGCCGAGGCGGATGTGGTGTTCCTCGCGCTTCCGCATGGTGCCTCGGGCGAGATCACCGCGCAGCTGCCCGACGACATCCTGGCCGTCGACTGCGGCGCCGATCACCGTCTCACCGACCCTGCGGCGTGGGAGGCGTTCTACGGCGGCGAGTACCACGGTGCCTGGACCTACGGCATGCCCGAGCTGCTGCTCGAGTCGGGCGCGCTGAAGCAGCGCGCGAACATCCCGGGCACGAACCGCATCGCGGTTCCCGGATGCAACGTCACCGCGATCACGCTGGGGCTCGCTCCCGGCATCGCGGCCGGCGTCATCGAACCGGACGACCTCGTGTCGGTGCTCGCCGTGGGCACCTCGGGAGCGGGGAAGGCCCTGAAGCCGAATCTGCTCGCGAGCGAGATCATGGGCAGCGCGTCGGCATACGCCGTCGGCGGCACCCACCGGCACACACCGGAGATCATCCAGAACCTCACCGCCGCGGGCGGAGCGGGTGTGAGCATCTCCTTCACCCCCGTTCTGGTTCCGATGTCGCGCGGCATCCTCGCCACATCCACCGCGAAGCTCGCACCGGGCGTCACCGCCGCGCAGGTGCGAGACGCGTGGGAGGCGGCCTACGCGGATGAGGCGTTCGTGCACGTTCTGCCCGCGGGGTCCTTCCCCGGCTCGAACGAGACCACAGGCGCCAACACGGCGCTCATGGGCCTCGCCGTCGACGAGAACGCGGGCCGTGTGGTCGTCGTCTCGGCGATCGACAACCTCGTCAAGGGCACCGCGGGAGCCGCGGTGCAGTCCACCAACATCGCTCTCGGCCTCCCCGAGACGCTCGGTCTTCCCGTGAATGGAGTCGCCCCGTGAGCGTCACCGCCCCATCCGGATTCACTGCGGCGGGCATCGCCGCAGGCATCAAGGGATTCGACAGGCTCGATCTCGCGCTCGTCGTCAACGAGGGTCCGCTGCGCACCGCCGCGGCCGTGTTCACGAGCAACCGCGCGAAGGCGAACCCGATCATCTGGTCGGAGCAGGTCATCGCCGACGGCACGGTGAGCGCGATCATCC
>JAEYUT010000153.1 GCA_023432305.1 Actinomycetes bacterium | reverse complement strand
CTACTCGCGCCGGGTGCGGTACTTCTTCACCCCGTACGTCGACTTCTTCCGCTTCATCCCGGTGTTCGCCTGGTTCGGTCCGATCCTGGTGTGGATCGGCGCCGGCAACACCAGCATCGTGCTGCTGATCGTCTACACCTCGGTGTGGGTCGTCACCATCAACACGCTCGCCGGATGCGTGAAGGTCAGCCCCGACGCGTGGCGCATGATCTCGATCTACCACCCGAGCCGCTGGCAGGAGGTCACCCGTCTGCTGTTCCCGGCCGTGCTGCCGTACGTGCTCGGCGGAATGCGTCTGGCCATCGGAAGCGCGTTCATGACCGTCGTCGCCGCGGAGTTCCTGCAGGCGAACGAAGGACTCGGCGCGATGCTGTCCCGCTTCCAGATGTTCTACGACATGCCCGGTGTGTTCGCCACGATCATCTGCCTGGGCCTGCTCGGCATCCTCGTCGACCAGGTGTTCGTCCTGGTCACGCGACTGCTCGCGAGCCGCTACCTGCCCAACGGCCGCCTGGCCTGACCCCGCCCCCAGCCCGAAGGACCGCATCATGACCATGACCGCATTCGGTGAGATCACCGAAGGAGCTCAGCCGCCCGCCGAGATCGCCGCCCTCGCCGACAAGCTCGTGGCGTTCGCCCGAGCGGCGAGCCAGGTGAGACTCGAGGACATCCCGCAGCGCACCCGCGACCACGCGGCACTCGTGATCGCCGACACGATCGGCGTGATCAAGGCGGGATCCGAGCGCGACGAGTTCCGCGCGCTCATGACCGATGCGCACGGCCTCTTCGGGCATGTCGGCGGCGGCGATGCCCAGCTCGCCTACGACCCCGCTCTGCGGGTCAACCCGATCGCGGCGGCCTTCGCCAACGGCGCGGCCGGCAACGCCCCCGAGCTCAACGAGCTCATCGAAGGCGGCGGGATGGGCGGTCACCCGGCGGTGCACATCGTGCCGGCCGCGCTCGCCGTCGCCCAGACGCATCGCCTCTCCGGGGCGGACCTGCTGCGGGCGTTCATCGCCGGCTACGAGGTCGACGCGCGCCTGTTCCACATGCTGCGTCTGCACCAGGCCGTGCACCCGCACGGCAACATCGCCTCCGTCGGCGCCGCGGTCGCCGTCGCGACGCTGCTGGGCACGGATGCCGGAGACGCCGCGCTCATCGCATCGAGCCTGCCGCTTCTGACGCTCTGGGAGGCGGGACTCGAGGGCGCCACCGTGCAGCACGCGTACACGGGCATGGGCGCCAGCATGGGCGTCACCGCGGTCGCGATGTCGACGGCGGGACTCGTGGGCTCGCGTCGTGCCTTCGCGATCGCGTACACGGGTGTCATGGGCGAGCTCATCGACCCGCACGGTCTCGACATGGAGTTCGACCCGACGAGCCTGCTCATCGAGCAGAACCTCACCAAGCAGTACAGCTGCTGCGCCCGCGCTTTCCCTGCCGTGCACGCGAGCCTCGCCGTCGACGGCATCGACCTCGCCACCGTGGAGCGCATCGTCGCCCGCGTCGATCCTCTGGGTCTGCGCATGACGGGCCGCGGCGACCCCGGCACGAGCCTCGCCGCCCGCTTCTCGCTCGAGTACTCGATCGCCGCAGCCCTCACCCTCGGGCACGCCGACCCCGAGGCGTTCGACAACCTCCGCGACGACATCATCGAGCTGGCCCGCAAGGTCGAGGTCGAGATCGTGCCGGACTTCGCGGGGTCGAAGGGCATCGCCAGCCGTCAGGCGCAGATCGACGTCTATGACGCCACCGGACTGCACCAGGGCACCGCGACGGGCGGTCACCTCGATGGGCAGAGCGGAGTGGATGCGTTCCGCGGCAAGTTCGAGAAGCTCACCACGACCCTCAGCCGACCGTTCGAGCCGGGTGTCATGGATCAGCTTCTCGACCTCGAGAACGTCGCAGACGTCTACGACCTCCTCGGCTGAGGCGCTGCGCTGATGTTCGTCGACGCCGCCGGCCTCGACCGCGACGACACCTACCGGTTCCTGAACGGGGCGGTGGTTCCCCGGCCGATCGCCTGGATCGCGTCGGGGGTCGCTCCGAAGCCCGTCAACCTCGCACCCTTCAGCGCCTTCGCGTGGGTGAGCCAGCATCCGCCGATGGTGGGATTCACGGCGAACCTCCGCGGCGGTGAACGCAAGGACACGGTCCGCAACATCCACGAGGACGGTGAGTTCGTGGTGCACATCGCCGACGAGACGCTCCTCGATCAGCTGCACGCCAGCTCCGAGTTCCTCGGCGCGGGCGAAAGCGAGGTCGACGCCCTCGGGCTGGAGGTCGCGGCGTCGCGTCTGGTCGGGGTTCCCCGCCTCGCCGCTGCCCCGATCGCGATGGAGTGCCGCCACGAGCGCACGGTCGAGTTCGGCGACAACGGCGACGAGTTCGTTGTGGGCCGCGTCATCGGATGGCACGTCGAGGATTCGATCCTCGACGGGGCGCGCATCATCTCCGAGCGTCTGCGGCCGATCGGCCGACTGGGGGGACCGAAGTATGCGACCCTCGGCGAGATCACCGAACGTCAGCCGTTCCCCGGCTGATCTGATCGGCGGCTCCGCAGGCCGCCTCGCCCGCCCGGGTTCAGGGAACCTGGGCGGGCATCCAGCCCCTGTTCTGCTGGCTCCCGTACTCTGGCGCGCATGCCCTGGTTCGGATGGTTGACGCTCGGCGTCCTCTTCGCCGCCGGCATCGCGATCGCGCAGTGGCGCGGCTGGATCGAGTTGCGCGGCAGCGGCCGCGGTCACAGCACCGGCGCGGGAGGTGCCGTCGGCGCGCTCGACGAGGTCTTCGCGCCCACGCGCCATGAAGCCCAGCGCGAGCTGCAGCAGCAGACCGAGCTGCCCGCTCCCGCGCCCGTCCCCGGCGATGGCCCGCTCGACCTCGAGTCGGGGCGCGTCCGCATCCGCATCACCCTCGACCCTCACTGAGGTGTCACTTCCTGCCGCTTCCCCATGCCCCGAAGCGGCAGGAAGTGACACCTCGGATGACAGAGGGCGCTGACCGGACCGCGAGGTCCAGCCAGCGCCCTGTGTGCTGGGGGTTCTAGAACCAGCCGAAGATGACCGGCAGGTAGGTCACTCCGAACAGGAACGCGAGGCAGAGCCCGAACCACGGGAGCATCGCGGGGATCGCCTGCGAGACCGTGATCTTGCCGATCTTGCACGACACCAGCAGACACAGCCCGACGGGCGGCGTGAGCAGACCGATGCCGAGGTTCACGACCATGATGAGGCCGAGGTGCACCGGATCGATTCCGACCGCGGTCGCCACGGGCAGCAGCAGCGGCACGAACACGATGAGCGCGGCGTTGCCCTCCATCACCGTTCCGATCACGAGGATCAGGATGTTGATGAGCAGGAGGATGATCAGCGGGTTGTCGGTGAGTCCGAGCAGCCACTTCGAGATCTGCTGCGGGATCTGACCCGAGACGAGGGCCCACGAGTAGATCTGCGCCGCGGCGATCACGAGCATGATCACGCCGACGAGGATCGACGACTCGAGAAGCGCCTTCATGAACTTGCGCATGTTCATCTCGCGGTGGATCGCGAAGCCGATGAGCACAGCCAGGATCACCGCGACGGCGCCACCCTCGGTGGGGGTGAAGATGCCGAGCCGGATGCCGCCGATGATGACGACGGGCAGCAGCAGGGACCACAGGGCACGGCGGAGAGCGGTCCACGCCTCAGGCCAGGTGGCGCGGCGCTCGGCAGGCTGCTTCTTCACGACGGCGACGATGTAGCCGACGATGAGGAGCGTCGCCACGAAGACGAGACCGATGATGAGGCCGTAGAAGAACAGGTCGGAGATGGATGCCTGGGCGAGCACGCCGTAGACGATCAGGTTGATCGACGGCGGGATGGTCACGAACATCGCTCCCGCGGTCGCCATGAGCGAGACGGCGTACCGAGGAGCGTATCCGCGCTGCACCATCTGCGGGATCATGATGCGCCCGACGCTCGAGGTGTCTGCCACCTGCGAGCCGGAGATGCCGCCGAAGATCGCGGTCGTGAGCACGGTCACGTGTCCGAGGCCGCCGCGGATGGGGCCGACGAGCACGCGGGCGAAGTCGATGAGGCGCTGGGTGATGCCCGACGCGTTCATGAGCGAGCCGGCGAGCACATAGAGCGGGATCGCGAGCAGCGGGAAGCTGCGCACGCCGGCGATCATGCGCTGCGCGGCGATCTCGAGGGGCACGGAGGAGAAGAGCTCGAGGCCGAGCATCGAGCTGAGGGCGAGCGCGATGCCGATGGGCAGCCCGAGGATGAGCAGAACGGCGAAGCCGATGCCGAGTGCGTATCCCACGGTCAGTTCTCCTTCGTGGACGGGGTGGAGGCGGTGCCCGAGTCGCCGAGGTCGGCGTCGAGCTCGTCGATGACAGCCTGGTCGGCGTCGACCACGAGCGCGTCGAGGCGTCCGCGGAAGAACTGGATGGCGCGCTCGGTGGCGAAGATCGCCGACAGCACGCCGCCGACGGGCACAGCGAGGTAGACCCACGACACCTTCGCCTGGATGCCGAGTCCGCCTGCGATGCCCGCGAGCAGCTGGCGGTCGGCGGGGCCGAGGAGGCTGAGGGTGAGGTAGCCGAGGAAGAGCATCACGGCGCCCGTCACGAGGGCGGTGATGAGGGCCACCCACCGGGTGATCTTGGGCGGCAGGTACTTGCCGAGCACGTCGAGCGTGAGGTGTTCGCCGCGGCGCAGGCCGAGTGGGATGGCGAGCATGGTCGACCACACGAAGAGGCTGATCGCGAGCTCCTCGGACCAGATCGTGGGGCTGTTGAACGCGTAGCGCGCGACCACCTGGATGGCGATGACGACGGCCATCGTCGAGAACCCGACGATGCAGAGGATCGCGATCACGCGGTCCACGCCGGCGAGGAATCCCTTGGTCATGTTCGCTGGCTGGGCGATCCAGCGATCGTCGTCGGACATGTGCGATCTCCTTTGAAAGCGTTCGGGTGGAACGGCGCTACGGGGCGAACCACCCGGAAGTGGTCGACCAGTTGAACCTAAGTGGTTTACCAATAATGCGCAACAAGGCGCAAGGTGATTCATCAGAACCCTAGAAATCCGGGCGACTTGACGATCAGTGGTTGACCAGTGTTCTATCTGAATGCAAGATGTTCGAAGTCGGATGGCGCAATTGCGAAGCGCTGAGCACCGTCCGCACTCAAAGGAGAGAGACACACCAGTGAAGCGATACGCACGGCTCGCCATCGTCGGAGCGGGCTACATGGGCGGCGGCATCGCG
>JAEYUT010000120.1 GCA_023432305.1 Actinomycetes bacterium | reverse complement strand
ATACTAATCTCCTGTCGGAGATCGTCGATCTCTGCCATGGAAGTCCCTGGTGGGGACTCCACGTTCTCGCAGTGCTGAAAGAACAGTGCGTGCGGTGAACCCGAGCTGCTTGCCAACAACAGCAAGCGACAAACGCTCCTCTGCGTACAACCGAACGGCCTCATCGATCTGCACTTCGCTCATCGAACGAGGACGACGCAGCACTCCTGCCTGGTTGAGATGCTCCGAGATCGTCTGCCGCGACACGTTGAACCGCTCCGCAAGCTCGAGCACCGAACCGCCGTCTCGATACGCCTGCACGATCGCCTCATGAACACTCGGCCTCAACCGAGATGCACGGCGAACCGGAGTAGAACGAACCCGGACAGAAGGGTTGGCCTTGATCTCAGCGATCAGACCCAAGATCTGTTCCACCTCTGAAGATCGATTCGAGTATCTCCTTAAGAGGCCCACCATCCAGAGCCCCGCGGTAACGCGGGGCTCTTCTGGTTTCCGGCGCTTCCGCCGACGGCGGCATCCGCGTGCCTGCGACCGATAACGTATGTTGACGTGTCAGACGCCACCACTGCCGCGCCCGCCCGCGCGACCACCCGCCGCCGCGTCGAGCTCGATGCGATCCGCACCGCTCTCGTGCTCGGGCTCGTGCTCTTCCACTCCGCGCTCGTCTTCGACACCCACGACGACTTCTACATCAAGAACGACGCCACCGCCGAGCTCACGGGGCTGCTCGCTGGGCCCATCATCGTGTGGGCGATGCCGCTGCTCTTCGCGATCGCCGGCATCGCCGCGCGCCACTCGCTCAGGCGCCGCACCGCGGGAGCCTTCGTGCGCGAGCGGCTGCTGCGGCTCGGGCTGCCGCTTCTCGTGATCACCGTGCTCGTGACGCCGATCCCGCAGTGGATCCGCGCCCTCCAGACGGAGCCGGGTCTCGGCTACCTCGAGTTCCTTCCCCGGTTCTTCGATGTGCGCGTGACCTGGGAGGCCATGCCCTTCGTGCTCGCGGGGGAGTGGTTCGAGTACGGGCACCTCTGGTTCGTGGTGCTCCTGCTCGTGTGGTCGCTCCTGCTCGCTCTGCTCGTGCGCGTCGTCTCCGCAGGCGCCCGAAACCGCATCGCAGCCGCGCTTCGGCGAACGGTCCTGCGTCGTCCCGTCGCACTTCTCGCTCCTGCCGTGCTGCTCGCCCTCGTCGTGGCGTGGCTGCCGGTCGAGCAGGGCTACGCGGCGTGGAACCGCTGGGCCTACCTCGCGTTCTTCCTGCTCGGCTTCGCGCTTCTCGGCGACGACGCGACGCGCGACGCCCAGCGCCGCATCGCGCCGACCGCTGCGCTCGTCGCCGTCGGCGTCTTCGCCGTCGGCGGGGCCACGTTCGTGCTCGGCGGCGAGACAGCTCTCTTCGTGGAGCAGACGCCTGTCGCCATCCTCTTCCGCGCGCTCTACGCGATCACCGGATGGTGCTCGGTGCTCGCGATCATCGGCGGGCTCGACGGGTGGGCGGAGCGCCGCCGTCGAGCGGGGCACGCCGGCGCGTCGTGGGGTGCGCGCATCCTCGCCGTGCTCGGGCCGCTGTCGATGGCCATCTACGTCGTGCACCAGCCGATCGTCGTCGCGATCGCGCACGTCGTCGTCCCGCTCGAGATCCCGGCGCCCGCGAAGTTCGGAGTCATCGTCGTGGCGTCCTTCGCAGGGGTCGCGGCTCTCGTCGAGGTGCTGCGCCGCATCCCGCCCGCGCGGCTCGCGCTCGGGCTACCCTGGCGTGGCGACCGCTCAGGTGGCGGCCGCTAGTCTCGGAGCGTGTTCCGCAGCCCGAAGAACCTGTTCCGCGTCCTCGCCATCGCGGAGGTCGTCTCCTGGACCCTCCTGATCATCGGCCTCATCCTGCGGTGGGCCGCAGGGCTCGATATCGCGACGACGATCGGCGGATCGATCCACGGATTCGTCTTCATCTCGTACGGCGCGACCGCGGTGCTGCTGACCTTCCACCAGCGCTGGCCCGCAGGGATCGGCGCTCTCGCGATCGCCAGCGCCGTGATCCCGTACGCCACAGTTCCCGTGGAGCGCTGGCTCGCCCGCACAGGTCGCCTCGAGGGCGGATGGATGCGTGAGGTGCCCAAGGCGCCCGAGCGCCGCTGGTACGACGGGATCATGGTGTGGTTCCTGCGCCGCCCGTGGGTCTTCGGCGCACTCATCGTCGCCGCGATCGCGGCGGTCTACGTCATCGCTCTCATGATCGGTCCGCCGATCCCCAAGAGCTGAGCGCTCGCGCTCACCCGAACGCAGAACAGGCGGCCCTCGGGCCGCCTGTTCTGCGTCATGGACAACTTCGCGCCCGAATCGGCACGGTTCGTTCCACCAGAGCCAACAGTGCGACCGTCTGAGTCAACTTCCGCCGCATGAGGCTTGGCAATCTCGTGGCAACGAAGGAGTTGATGTGACCGTTCTGCACCAGTCGGCGGTGAGCCTCGCTGCGGCGATCCGAGCCAGGGAGATCTCTGCGGTCGAGCTCGTCACGGAGTCGATCGCTCGGCGTGAGCGCTTCGACCCTTCGCTGAACGCGATCATCTGGCACGATGACGCCGCCGCGCTCGATGCAGCTCGCGCGGCCGACGACGCGGTGGCACGCGGGGACGCCACCGGTGCGTTCCACGGCGTCCCGATCCCGCTCAAGGAGCTGACCCTCGCCGAAGGGCAGCCGGGCACGTTCGCCTCGCTCGGCGTCGACGACGCGCCGCGCTCGCAGAGCGACCTCGTCGTCGATCTGCTGCGTGCAGCGGGATTCGTGCTCAACGGGCGCAGCAACTCGCCCGAGGCAGGGCCCATGTCGGTGACAGAGAATCAGCGGTTCGGCGTGACGCGCAACCCATGGGATCCCCGCTACTCGCCCGCCGGATCGTCCGGGGGCGCGGCGGTCGCGGTCGCCGCCGGCTTCGCGCCCGTCGCGCACGCGGGCGACGGAGGGGGCTCCATCCGCATGCCCGCCTCGGCCACCGGTCTCGTGGGGCTCAAGCCCTCGCGCGGCCGCATCCCCACCGCGATGCCCGGCTGGGAGCACTCCATCACCGAAGGCGTCATCACGCGGCACGTCATCGACACCGCGGCGATTCTCGATGAGCTGAGCGTTCCCCACCCGCGGGCCGTATACGCCCCGCCCGCCCGCCCGCGCCCGTTCGCCGCCGAAGTGGGCGCACCGCTCGGGTCGCTGCGCGTGGGCCTGCTGCTCGACACCCCGAACGGTGTGCCCACCGAGCCGGAGGCCCGCACCGCAGCCGAGCACCTCGCGGCCGCGCTCGAACGCCTCGGATGCATCGTCGAGCCCGTGGCGCCGTTCCTCTACTCCGCGGAGGCGGTGCAGGGCTTCCTCGATGTCGTCGTGAACTCCTGGCTCTGGGCGACGCCGTACGACCGTCCGGAGCTCGCCGAGCCCTACATCCGCGCCCGGCGCGAGCGCGCACTGGGCGTCACCGGCGCCGACTATGCGATCGCCGCGAGTCGGCTCTACGCGGAGACACCCGCTGTGACCGCCCAATGGGGCCGCGACTTCGACCTGCTCCTCACCCCCACCATGGCGACGACCCCGCCGCTTGTCGGCACCGTCCTCGCGGAGGCCAATGAGGACTTCGCAGGAGCGCGTGTGACGGAGAACCAGATGGTCGCCTTCACCGCGTTCTGCAACATCGCGGGGCTCCCCGCGATCTCCCTGCCGGTGCACCGCACCGAGGCGGGGCTGCCTGTCGGCGCGCAGCTCGTCGGACCTCCGTTCGGCGAAGCCCTGCTGCTGCGCGCCGCCGCGGCAGTCGAAGAGGAGTTCGGGTGGACCTCCCGGTTCCCCCAGCTCGCACCCTGACGCACCACCCCACCCACCCACGAGAAAGTCGATGACGAATGCTTCTCTTCCACACCCGGCGTGCAAAGGTGCACGCCCTCGCGGCCGCGGCCGCAGCAGCGGTCCTGGTCCTCTCC
>JAEYUT010000068.1 GCA_023432305.1 Actinomycetes bacterium | reverse complement strand
TCATGTACGAGGGCCGCTGGCTCGACCCGCAGTCGCTCATGCTGCGCGAGTCGCTCGTGCGCTGGGTCGGCTCCGCTGTCACGGGCGAGGTGACGCTGCGCCTGCGTCGCGGCGACGACTACACCATCCTCGACACCACCGGCCCGAACCTCAGCTACGCACCCGAGAAGCTCTCTATGGAGCGCGTGGGCGATGCGGCCTTCGGTCCGAACGACCGCATCGGGCAGCTGACGATGCGCAACCTCGACATCGCCGACTCGCGTTCTCGCCTCGAGCAGTACGCCGCATAGGGCTTCATCGGCGGCGCGACCGCCGAGCTCGTGGGGCACCTCGAGTCAGGCGCGGCCGGCCAGATCCTCGACGCCGTCGAGGGTTCGGAGACCAACACCGAGGCCATCGACGCGGCGTCCGAGGGCGCTGCGTTCGATCTCGGGACGGACTGACTCCTCCGCCTGCGAGCTACCCCCAGCGGCTCGCAGGCTCGCCCGCCGGGAGTCGACGCGTAACCGGGGCGGGCAATGCGGTTCGCCGCATCATCACTGGAGATAATGACGTGAACGACGACGTGCACACACATCACCGAAGCTGGCTGGGGGAGCTCGCATCCGCAGAGGACGCGATCCCGCTCATCGGGCGGCTCTCGCGCGAACAGGACGTGATCGCGCACCTGTTCGGGCGCAAGATCGTGAACAGATCTCCCGTGCAGCTCATCCGAGCGACACGGGAGGCGGGGGAGCTGCGGGGCGTCGAGCTGAGCCTCGACCGCATCGTCCGCGTGCTTCGCGCGGCGCGCGAAGCCGACGTGCACGGCGCCTCGCTCGACCTCGGGGTCATCCTCGAAGACGCGCCCGCCGATGAGGCTGCTCTCGACGAGCACATCGCCGCGCACATCGCCGCGCTGCGGCTGCAGGGGCGGGGAGCTCCGCGCGACATCGTGCTGTACGGCTTCGGGCGCATCGGGCGTCTTGTGGCCCGCATTCTCGTGGGGCACGCGAACGGCTTCGGGCCTCGCCTGCGCGCCATCGTGGTGCGCCGCGGCTCAGACGACGACCTGCGCAAGCGCGCACAGCTGCTGCGCCGCGATTCGGTGCACGGAGCCTTCCACGGCACGATCGAGATCGACGAAGACGCGAACACGATCCTCGCCAACGGGACCCTCATCCAGGTGATCTACGCCGACGATCCGGCTTCGGTGGACTACCCGTCTTACGGCATCTCCGATGCGATCGTGGTCGACAACACGGGGCGCTGGCGCGATGAGGCGGGTCTGGCTCAGCATCTCGCCTCGCCCGGCGTGAGCCGGGTGGTGCTCACCGCTCCGGGGAAGTCGCCGCTCAAGAACGTCGTCTACGGCATCAATCACGACGCGGTCGAGCCCGGGGACCGCATCGTCACGGCGGCATCGTGCACGACGAACGCCATCACCCCCGTGCTCAAGGTGCTCGACGATGCCTACGGGATCCGGCACGGGCACGTCGAGACGGTGCACTCGTACACCAATGACCAGAACCTCATCGACAATCTCCACAAGGGCAGCCGCCGCGGACGCGCCGCCGCGCTCAACATGGTGCTGACCGAGACAGGTGCCGCGAAGGCCGTGTCGAAGGCGCTGCCCCAGCTCGAGGGCAAGCTCACCGGCAACGCGATCCGCGTGCCCACGCCCGACGTCTCGATGGCGATCCTCAACCTCGACCTGGCGCGCGACGTGACCCGCGAGGAGGTCAACGACCTGCTGCGCGAGCAGTCCCTGCACGGACCGCTGCGCACCCAGATCGACTATGTCGCATCCGATGAGATCGTCTCGAGCGACTTCGTGGGCAACAACCGCGCCGGGATCGTGGACGGTCTCGCGACGATCGCGACCGACAATCACCTCGTCGTGTACGTCTGGTACAACAACGAGTACGGCTACTCCTCGCAGGTCGTTCGGCTGCTGGAGCTGATGGCGGCTCAGCCGGCGGGCTGAGCGACTCCCCGCGCTCGTCGGCGGGCGGGGGCGCGCGTCATGCGCGCCGGAACACGTAGAAGCCCTGGATGCTTCCGCGGTTCACCGTGCCCTCGCCCGTCGACAGGAGCCGGGCCGAGCTCGATGAGCCAGTCTCGATGAACACGAAGTCGCAGTGGGTGAGTCGCCATCCGATCGCCTCGATGTGCCCGAGGAGCCAGCCGACGTCCGGGTCGGCGACGGTGAAGTTGTCGGAGGAGCCCCACGACGATTGGCCCCCGGCGAGCTGCCCGCATTCGATCGCGAGCTGCAGGAGCGTGTCTCCGCGTTGGTGGGCGCTTCGGGCGAGAGCGAGTGTGGCGTCGGCGACGGCTTGATCCGGCATGAGCCGATGATAGGGGCCTTGACGGCGGGGTTGAGGGAGCGTTACATTCAACCTGTCGGTATAGAACTGATTGGTTGAATATTTTGATCGAGGTTCCGGCGGGCGAGGACGAGATTCTCGACCGCGTGTTCTCCGCACTCGCCGACCCGACGAGGCGTGCCCTCCTGGCGCGCCTCGCGCGGGGGCAGGCGACCGTGGGAGAGCTCGCCGAGCCCTTCGACATGACCTTCGCCGCCGTCTCGAAGCACGTGCGCGTGCTCGAACAGGCCGGACTCGTCACGCGCAGCCACCAGGGTCGGTATCGGCCCGCGCGACTCGACAGCCGCCCGCTGCGGATCGCGGCGGCCTGGATCGGCGGGTACGAGCAGTTCTGGTCCGACAGTCTCGACGCGATGGGTGCCCACCTCGGTCGAGTGCAGAGTATGCAGGAGAGTGCGGGCACACCGGAAGCACCGAGCACCCACCCACATCCGAGTACCCAGGAAAGGCTGCAGACATGACCGATTCGACCATCTCCGAGGCCGGCTTCACCGTGAGTCGCACGTTCCATGCGCCGCGCGAGCTCGTGTGGCGACTGTGGACGGAGCCGGAGCACTTCTCCGTCTGGTTCGGCACCGCGGCTGTGGAGGTGCCGCTCGAGACTCTGACCCTCGATGTGCGCGTCGGCGGTCAGCTGCGTGCCGTGATGCACCTGCCGAGCGGCGACCTCATCCACTGGGAGGGGGAGTACCGCGAGGTGGAGCCGCCGTCGCGCCTCGTCTTCACGCTCACCGATGTGCCCGGAACCGACCCGGGCGACCCGGTCGTCGCCGAGCTCGAGGAGATCGACGGCGGAACGCGCGTGACCCTGTTCCAGCCGCGACACGGCTTCACCGACGAGCAGATCCAGGCCACCATCCTCGGCTACCAGTCGTTCTTCGATGCGATGGAGGCGATCCTCGCCGACCTCGCCTGACGCCGGACGGTCAGCCGCGCGCCGTCACAGTGCGCGGCTGCACCCCGAGCGACGCGACCCAATCGCGCACGATCTGCTTCTGCGACGCATCGCATGCATAGCCGTATCCCATATCGACCTCCCACCACGTCCAGCGGCTGATGGGCACACGGTGACTCAGCGTCCATCCGTCGAGGAAAGTGAGGGCGTAGCAGTCTGCCATCGTCTCGTGGTCGCCTGCGAAGGCAGCGAGCGCGGGCTCGGTCTGCTCCGGATTGGCGAACTGCAGCACGTGCGCGAACTCGTGGTACGCGAGACCCGTGCGCAGCCAGTCGGTCATGTGGGAGGCGTGGGCGCCGTCCGCGTCGATGTACACCGTGTACGGGTCGTCGGAGACCACGCAGCCGAGCACATCGGAGCTGCACGCCTCGCGGATGTCACCGGAGACGACGTGCACGAATCCCGAGCCCAGCGCGTCGAGGGCCGCTTCGTATGCGGATCCTGTGAGATTCGCGGAGGCCTCGACCGCAGCGCGTTCGCGGAGCTCGATCATCTGGGCGAGGGTCTGCTCGGCGAACGATGTCTCCAGCTCCAGGGCCGCGATATCCCAGCGGTTCGTCCAGCCGCGCGTCGCGAGGCTCTCGATCGCGTACCAGTCGACGAGCGTCGCGAGCGGCACGCCCTCCAGCGCGTTCGCCTCGCCGACGATCTGGTTCATGACGCTGCCGAAGGTCGTCTTCTCATCGATGAGACGGCGCTGCTCCTCGAGCTCGCTCTGCTGCTGGTCGATCCGCATCGCCGCGAGCTGCAGCTGCAGG
>JAEYUT010000263.1 GCA_023432305.1 Actinomycetes bacterium | reverse complement strand
GCCGTCGGGCTCGCTGTCGGCATCCGGTCGATGCGTCGGAGCAGCTGACGCGAGCGGTCGTGCGGGTCGAGTGCTAGTCGCGCTCGGCCCGCTTCTGCGTCGACGAGACGACGCTCGGGGCGAAGAGGATCGCGAACGTCACCACCGCGACGATCAGGATGGGCCACCCCCAGGCCGGCTGCGCCGTAGGACCCTGGAGCGCACCCGCGCCGATCGCGAACTGCAGCACCTGCCACACCGTCGCGGAGGCGCGCACCCACGCCTGCGCACGGAACAGGCCGACGACCGTGGCGGCCATCCAGACCACGGCGAGCACCACGAGAACAGTGAGCGCGATCGCGGAACCCCACGACGCCGGCTCGAGCACCATGAGGTCGATGAGGAGCACCACCGCGGCCGCTGTCACGGCTGCGAGCTCGATGATGAGCAGAGCCGCAAGGCCCCAGAACAAGGGCGGGCGCGTGCCGAATCTCACAGAGTTATCCCATTCAGACCTATTGATCGGACGTAACAAGTATGAAACAGTTGTCAATGGTTGATGTGACGCTCACGACGTGGTGAGTGCGTTCGAATCACCCACTCCCCCACACCAATTCGAACCCTCTTCAGCCATGCCCGAAAACGGCCCAGCCGTTCTCGTTCAGCGTCAACAGCAACACGAATGGAGCACCTCAAGATGGACTGGCGCGACAAGGCCGCCTGCCTCACCGTCGACCCCGAACTGTTCTTCCCCGTGGGGAACACCGGACCCGCCGTCGACCAGATCGAGAAGGCCAAGAGCGTCTGCGGTCGGTGCACCGTCTCCGAGCAGTGCCTCCAGTACGCGCTCGAGACCAACCAGGACTCCGGCGTCTGGGGCGGCCTGAGCGAAGATGAGCGCCGCGCGCTCAAGCGTCGCGCCGCACGCGCGCGCCGCGCCTCCTGACGTCGCACCCGAACGCACCCGAAGCGCTCGGCCGCACCCACCAGATCGGCAGCAGAAAGGCCTGGCCCGGAGATAATCCGGGGCCAGGCCTCTCTCGTCTGCGGCGGTGACGACGCTTCCGCGGCGCGGCGCCGTTGGCTACGCCTGCGACTTCGTGAGGTAGTGCAGCGGCACCTCGATGGTCACCTCGGTGCCTTCGCCTTCGAGCGTGTGCCAGTCGATGGTGCCTCCCAGCTCGCCCTGGATGAGGGTGCGCACGATCTGCGTGCCGAGCCCTGAGCCGACCTTGCCCTCGGGCAGCCCGATGCCGTTGTCGCGCACACGCACCGACAGGCCATCGGTCTTGCGCTTCGCCGAGATCACGACCTCGCCGTCGCGATCCGCGAGACCGTGTTCGACGGCGTTCGTGACGAGCTCGGTGAGCGCGAGCGCGAGCGGCGTCGCGTACTCCGACGGCAGGGTGCCGAACGATCCCGTCTTGGTGGGGCGCACCGTGGTGTTGTGGCTCGACGCGACTTCGGCGACCAGCAGGAGCACCCGGTCGAACACGTCGTCGAAGTCCACATTCTGGCTGAGGCCGGTCGAGAGGGTGTCGTGCACGACGGCGATCGCGGCGACGCGGCGCATCGCCTGCGTGAGCGCGTCGCGCGCGACATCGTTGTGCGTGCGTCGGCTCTGGATGCGCAGCAGCGACGCGACCGTCTGCAGGTTGTTCTTCACCCGGTGGTGGATCTCGCGGATCGTCGCGTCCTTGGTGATGAGCTCCTGCTCCTGGTGCCGCACCTCGGTGACGTCGCGCGTAAGCACGATCGCACCGACGCGCTCGCCCTTGATGCGCAGCGGGATGGCCCGCAATGTCAGCGTGATTCCCCGCGCTTCGATGTCGGTGCGCCACGGTGCACGGCCCGTGACGACGAGCGGGAGAGACTCGTCGACGGTGAGCTTGCCCTGCAGCACGGTGGTGGCGACCTCGGCGAGCGATTCGCCTTCGAGCTCCTCCGTGAACCCCATGCGGTTGAAGCCGGAGAGCGCATTGGGGCTCGCGAACGTCACGATGCCGTCGACGTCGAGACGGATGAGGCCGTCGGCCGCGCGCGGTGCCCCGCGGCGCGGAAGGGTGGGGGCGCCGAGGTCGGGGAAGTCACCTCGGGCGATCATGCCGAACAGGTCGTCCGCGCACTGGTTGAAGGTGAGCTCCTGGCGGCTGGGGGTGCGCGCTTCGGAGAGGTTGGTGTGGCGGGTGAGCACCGCGATCGGCTGGTCGGTGGTCGCCGAGCCGGAGGGGCTGAGGCGCCGGAGCACCGGCACCGCGCGAACGCGCGTCGGCGTCTCCTCGTACCAGTCGGGCGCTGAGGTGTCGACGATGCGCACCTCTTCGAAGGCCTGGGTCACCTGTGCGCGCCACTCGGGCTTGATCTCCTGGCCCACGAAGTCGCGGTAGAAGAGCGTCGCCGCGGAGGAGGGGCGCGAGTGCGCGACCGCGACGAAGCTGCCGGACGCGCTCGGCACCCACAGCACGATGTCGGCGAAGGCGAGGTCGGCCAGCAGCTGACCATCGGCGACGAGCAGGTGGAGCCACTCGACGTCGGCCTCGGTCGAGCGGCCTTGGGCGAGCATGAGCTCGGAGAGCGTTGACACGCTCCTAGGCTAGTCGCCGCATCCCGCGGCGGCGTGCCCGGTGCGCGGCGAGCACCGGGTGAGTGCGTTCGGCGAGCGCGCGGATGGCTGTGCGCGCCGCGGAGCGCGGGGCGGTGTCGACGATGGTCGCGCCGCCGAGCAGGGCCGCATCGAATCCCCCGGGCTCCCACGGGATGAGCACGACGTCCGAGATGCCGCCGAAGCGCGCCAGGGTCTGTGCGACCTGGCCGCCCGGGTTGAGTCCGATCGCGCTCGCGCGCACCTTGTTGACGGCGATCACGATGCGCTCCGCTTCGACGATCTCGGCGAGCTCGGCGTGCGCGCGCAGGAACCGCGCGATGCCGACGGGATCAGCCGCAGCCACCGCGACGACGACGTCTGCGGAGCGCAGCACTTCGAGGGTCGCGGCGTTCCGCCGCGGGGCCGCGAGGTCGCTCACGATCTCCTCGTCGTCTTCGAGGCTCGCCGCCACATCCACGATGAGTGCGTCGCACTGTCGCCGCGCAGCCTGAAGCACACCCGCGACCCGCTCCGCCCCCAGTTCGGGCCAGCGAGCCGCCCGGCCGATGCCGGTGAGGACGCGGAACGCGGACGTTCCCGCCCGGTGCGGCTGCGCGAGCCTGTCCAACTGGGCGGCGTCGAGACCGCCGACCCCCGCCAGTCGGCACGCCGCTGCGAAGCCGGGCGCTTCGTCGAGCATTCCGAGAGCAGGGGCGATGGACGCCGCATGGACATCCGCGTCAGCGAGGATCACACCGAGGCCGGCGGAGGCGAACTCTGCGGCGAGCGAGATCGCCAGGCTCGTGCGACCGGGCGCTCCATGCGATCCCCAGACGGCGATCACCCGCCCCTCTCGCCTCGACGCCCCACCCGGAGGCACGGCCGGCACCGGCTCGAGCGGGAGCTCATCGGCGCGCGGACGCCCGTCCAGGAGCCCCCACTCGAGCGGGCCGGGCACCGCATCGACGATCCCCACCCGCGCCGCGTGCCGGTGCGACTCGGCGTCATCGGCGACGACGAGCATCCGGATGCCGAGAGCGTCGCACGCCTCGATCAATCGTGGTGTGAGGTGCTGCGGCGTCGCCGCGACGAGCACACGTTCGACGGGCGCATGCGGCAGGCGCAGCGCCAGCTCGTCGCCGCCGGATGCGACGAGCGCGACCTCGTGGCCATGGTGCGCAGCGGACGCGGTGAGCAGCCGCTCGGCGTCGAGCGGAACGGCGAGCGCGATGAGCACGTCAGCCCCCTACGGGCAGGCCGGCGGGCACGACCGCGAGGGCATCCCCCGCAGCCTGCGCGTGCAGCACTCGGGCGATGCGGTCGCGCGGCACCAGCACCTCGATGCCCGCCGTGCCGGAGCGCGCCACAAGACCGTCGTCGGACACGAGCCGGACGACGACCGCATCGGGGACGAGCACCGCGGGCGCACCGAGTTCGCGCGTCGTCGGGTCGATCGCCGTCGCCCAGATATCGACCGTCGAACCCGCCACGACCGATGCGCTCACCGGTCCGGCGAGCTCGAGGACGACCGCCGTCGAGTCTGCACCTGCGCGATCGCCCACCGCCGAGCGCGGCAGAAGCTCCCCCTCGCGCACGGAGCGCAGCACGACCAGACCATCCTGCGGAAGGTCGTCGATCGAGAGATACAGCTCGTGGGCGCCCTCGATCGCGACCGCGCGCTCGACGAGGTCGGCGCGGTCGATGCGGTCGCCGGGTGCGAGCGTCGCCGCTGCGGCATAGACGGTCGTTCGCGTGTCGATCGCCGTGACGAGCCCGACGACGCCGGCGACCGATGCCCCGACGAGGAGGATCCCGATGAGCAGCCTCGGGTCGGGACCTCGACGGCGCGCAGCCTGCTCGACGGTGCGGGGCACGGGGTCTCCTCTCGACGGGAGGCTCCATGGTGCCGGGCCGTCGCGCCGAGCGGCGCCAGTTATCCACAGTCGGCGAATCCCCGCCCGCGCGACTCACCAGGCGCTCATAATCGGGTCATGACCACGGAGCACGACTCCGGCCTCGGCCGCTTTCTCACGGTCGCCGACACCGCCGAGATCCTCAACATCTCGATCAGCCAGGTGTACGCGATCGTGCGCAGCGGCGAGCTGCCCGCGATCCGCATCGGGCGCCAGGGTCAGTGGCGGGTCGAGCGCGATGTGCTCGAGGGCTACATCGCCGCGAAGTATGAGGAGACCCGCCGGATGAGCCTGTGGCAGCAGGCGGACTTCACCGAGCTTCCCGAGATCTTCGCGCGCGCCCCGCGCATCGACTGAACAGCGGGGGCAGTTCGTGCTCAGAAGAGACCCGCTTCCGCGTCAGAAGCGGAGGTCGAGCACGGCATCGAACGGAACGAGGCGGACGCGCCGCACCAGCCGCTGCCGACGCGGCTCGCCCCGGTCGTGCTCGGCCAGGTCGAGGTGGTCGCGCCCGACGCGATCGATCGTCCCGTGCCAGGTTCCCGCAAGCGTGCGCACATCCAGGGCGAGCCGCCGACGACAGAGGTCACGCAGCACGAACGCGAGTCCGAGCTGCGCCGAAAGCGCGGCAGGAGCGGGCTGGGGGCGCAGCCCGCGAGCGATCTGATCACCTGAGGGAACCACTGCGGCGATGGCGTGCAGCGGAACGATGATCGACGCTCGCGCAGTGCCGCGGCTGTCTCTTATGCACATCT
>JAEYUT010000352.1 GCA_023432305.1 Actinomycetes bacterium | reverse complement strand
CGGCAGGGTGCCAGCACTGCTCGAACACGGGATACCGCGGTCGTGTGGCGCTGCTCGAGGTCATGACCGTCACGGAGGAGATCGAGCGGCTCGCGGTCGCGCGCTCCTCGAGCGCCGACATCGGCCGCGTGGCGGTCGAGCAGGGCATGGTCACGCTGCGTCAGGACGGCTGGGCGAAGGCGCTGCTCGGCATGACGAGCGTCGAGGAGATCCTGCGCGTCGTCGCGTAGCGGCGCCCGAAGGAGGGGGAGACCAACGGTGAGCAACATGTACGAGATTCCGACGACGGACCCGGCGGCGCAGCCCTACGGCGCCCCGCCTGCCGCGATGCCCGCGCCCCCGTCGGCGGGTGACTTCGCCCACCTGCCGCCCCCCGGATTCCCGCCGCTCCCGGACGGCATGACGCACGCCGACATCGTGCACTCGCCGATCCCCGAGACCGCGCCTCCGGGGATGCCCGGCTACAACCCGGCCCCCGAGCAGCCGATGGGGATGCCGATGCCGCCGCAGGCTCCGCCGATGCCGCAGCAGGCCCCTCAGATCCCGCAGCAGGCCCCCCAGATGCCGCCGGGCCTCGCCCAGCCGGCACCGGCTCCGGCCCACCCCGTCGCCGCACCGCCAGCGGCTCCGGCAACCGAGTCCCTCGACGACGAGTCGGCGCGCGCCGCGCGCCGCAATGCCGATCCGGATCTCCTGCAGTGCCTGCAGGACGTCCTGCTCCAGGGCGCATCCGACCTTCATGTGTCAGTCGGAACACCGCCGCTCCTACGGGTCGACGGCACCCTTCGCCCCGCGCCGGGGCAGGGCTACTGGGACCGGGAGCGCACTCGGAACGCGCTCTTCAGCATCCTCAACCCCAAGCAGCGGGCGACGTTCGACGAGAAGCTGGAGCTCGACTTCGCCTTCACCCTCTCGGCGAATGCCCGATTCCGCGTCAACTTCTATCAGCAGCGCGGTGCCATCGGCGGGGCGTTCCGTCTCATCCCCACCGAGATCAAGCAGCTCGACCAGCTCGGCGTGCCCGCCCAGATCGGCGAGTTCGCGAAGCTCCCGCGCGGTCTCGTGCTCGTCACCGGTCCGACCGGCTCCGGCAAGTCCACGACGCTCGCAGCGCTCATCGATCTCGTGAACCAGACCCGCGCTGACCACATCGTGACCGTCGAGGACCCGATCGAGTTCATCCACACCAACAAGAAGTCGCTCGTCAACCAGCGTGAGGTGGGTGCCGATACGCACAGCTTCGCGAATGCGCTCAAGCACGTGCTGCGACAGGACCCGGATGTGATCCTCATCGGAGAGCTCCGTGACCTCGAGACGATCTCGGTTGCGCTCACCGCCGCCGAGACCGGCCACCTGGTCTTCGCCACCCTGCACACCCAGAGTGCCGGCTCCACCATCGACCGCATCATCGACGTCTTCCCGCCGCACCAGCAGGACCAGGTGCGCACCCAGCTCGCATCCACCCTGCAGGGCGTCGTCTGTCAGACCCTCGTGAAGCGCACGGGCGGGGCCGGTCGAGCGGTGGCCACCGAGATCATGGTGACGACCCCCGCGATCGCGAACCTCGTGCGTGAGGGCAAGACGTACCAGGTGCGCTCGGCTCTGCAGTCCGGTGGATCGCACGGCATGCACACCATGGATCAGCACCTCGCCGAACTGGTCAACTCGGGCGTCACCAGCTATGGCGCGGCTCTCGAGAAGGCGCAGGATCTGGAGGACTTCAAGCGCCTCGTGCGGCGTGAGGTCTCCGAGCCGATGGGAATGGGGCGCACGTCGTGACGATGCTGAGCTACGTCTACCGCGGTCGCGACGCGGCAGGCAAGCAGGTCAAGGGCAAGGTCGACGCACAGAGCGAGGCGGCCGCGGTCGCGCGCTTGCGCACGATGGGGGTCACCCCCACCCAGCTGCAGGCGAGCGCGAGCGGCACCGGTCTGCAGCGCGAGATCAACCTCGGCTTCGACAAGGCTGTGGGGCTCAAGGATCTGTCGGTCATGAGTCGCCAGATGGCGACCATGGTCTCGGCGGGTCTGTCGCTTCTGCGCGCCCTCACGATCCTGTCCGAGCAGACCGAGAACAAGAAGCTCGGCACGACGCTCGAAGCGGTCCGCACCCTCGTGGAGGGTGGATCCTCGCTCTCGGATTCGCTGGCGAAGCAGGGCAACATCTTCCCGCCGATCATGATCCACCTCGTCCGCGCTGGTGAGACCGGCGGATTCCTCGACGGGGCGCTGGAGTCGGTCGCCGACATCTTCGAGAAGGATGTCAAACTCCGTCAGACGATCAAGTCGGCGCTCACCTATCCGGTCGTCGTCCTCGCGATGGCGTTCCTCTCGGTCATCGGCATGCTCGTCTTCATCGTGCCGATCTTCAAGCAGATGTTCGCGGACCTCGGCGGTTCGCTGCCCGGGCCCACACAGGTGCTCGTCGTGCTGAGCGAGAACATGACGTGGATCGCACCGGTGCTCATCATCGGCGGGATCGCGTTCTCTGTCTGGTGGAAGAAGCACAAGCACGACGAGGAGGTGCGGCGCCGCGTGGACACGTGGAAGCTGAAGCTTCCCGTCTTCGGCGATCTCTTCCGCAAGGTCGCGATCGCGCGATTCGCTCGGAATTTCGCCACGATGACGCATTCCGGTGTGCCGATTCTGCAATCGCTCAGCGTCGTCGGCGAGACCTCCGGAAACTGGGTGGTGGCGAACGCGCTCACGAACGTGCAGGATTCCGTGCGCGCCGGTCGTTCGATCGCGGCACCGCTCGCGAACGAGCCCGTCATGCCGTCGATGGTGGTGCAGATGATCGCCGTCGGCGAGGACTCCGGTGCGATGGAGCAGATGCTCTCGAAGATCGCCGACTTCTACGACGCCGAGGTGCAGTCGACCACCGAGTCGCTCACCGCTCTCATCGAGCCTCTCATGATCGCCTTCATCGGCGTCGTCATCGGCGGAATGATCGTCGCCCTCTACCTGCCGGTGTTCGAGATCTTCAACCAGATCAGCTGATAAGGCATTTGGTCCTTCGGAAAAAGTGAGCCACGCCCCCCTTTTGTGGGATTTCCGAATGTTTTTCCTCCGACGACGATGGAATCAATAGGGGGTCATTCATTGGGGGGCCGCCTGTCCGCAGAACCACTCACAGGATGGGAAACATCATGATCACTTCGATCAACCGTGCTCTCGCCGCCAAGCGCGAGCAGCTCAAGGACGAGGACAAGGGCTTCACGCTCATCGAGCTCCTCGTCGTCGTCCTCATCATCGGCATCCTCGCCGCGATCGCCATTCCGGTGTTCCTCGGCCAGCAGGACGCCGCGAAGGACTCGGCCGTGAAGTCGGACCTCGCCAACGCGAAGATCGCCGTCATCGCCTACCAGGTCGACAACCCGAGCGCGACCTCGGTCGCGATCAACACCGCCACGCTCGGCAAGTACGGCTTCACCGAGTCGGAGTTCACGACCTACGGCACGACCTCCGTGTCGCTCGGATCGTCGTGGACCATCACCGCCACGAGCACGACGGGCAAGAACTTCCAGGTCACCGACGCCGCCGGCGTCACCGAGGCCGCCGCCCCGGAAGAACCCGAGTAAGCCTCTTCACCGGTGGAGCCCCGGATCGCACCGCGGTCCGGGGCTCCCGCTCATCCGCCACGACACACAGCCCCGAGGAGCAGAGCACATGAACCGACGTTCGGACGCCGGCTTCGGTCTCGTCGAGATCGTCGTCTCGATGCTCGTGCTCGCCCTGCTTGCCCTCGCCCTCATTCCGCTTCTCGTTCAGAGTCTCCAGCTGACCGCTCGCAACGCCGCGATCGCGGCCGGCGTGCAGTACGCGAACGATGTCCTTCAGGCCGCGCACCGCGAGAGTCCCGACTGCGCGGCTGTGGAAGCGCTCGCGGGCACCCAGACGTTCGAGGCTCGCGGCGTGCCCATCTCGGTGACGACCACGGTCGGCAGCTGCCCGGCGGACGCCAGCGACCCCCTCACCGTCAAGGTGCACTCGCTCGCAACGCGCACCGACACCAATGACATGCTGGCCGATGTGTCGACGCTCGTGTTCGTGGAGCTCCCGTGATCACCCGAGTGCGCGCCCGCCTGCGAGACGACGACGGCTTCAGCCTCACTGAGCTCCTCGTCGTCGTGCTTCTGCTCTCTCTCGTGCTGGGTGTGGTCGCCGGTGTGTATCTCAGCTCCACGCGCACCCAGGTGACGGTCCAGACCGTCTCGCGCGCCACCACCGACGCGCAGAGCGCGGTCGCGGCGATCGACCGCGCCGTTCGCACCGCGACCGAGGTGCGTCAGGTCGATGCCCACACGATCGCCGCACGCGTTCCCGGCTCCGACGACCC
This sequence comes from Actinomycetes bacterium, assembly GCA_023432305.1. Lineage (GTDB taxonomy): Bacteria > Actinomycetota > Actinomycetes > Actinomycetales > Microbacteriaceae > Homoserinibacter. The sequence goes on along the minus strand of JAEYUT010000352.1, from coordinate 555 downwards.
GGTGGCATTCGCCTGCATGGTGTGGAACTACGACCCCGCCAGCGACGAGCTCCGCTTCCGGTCGTTCCCGGACGGCACCGCAGTCGCCGCCCCCAGCCCGACAGCAGTCCGCACCTGGACTCTCCTCGCCCAGAACGTCCAGCCCATCAGCGGAAACGCGATCTACGGCTGGGACGGAGTCTCGCTCGCCATCGCCTTCCAGGTCACCGCCTCGGAGCACCAGCCGGTCGCGATCGAGCTCACCACCACACCCCTCGTTTCGATCGAGATGGAGACATCGCGATGCGCATGACCAGACTCGCCCGCACTCTTCGCCGTGACGAGGGCGCAGCCCTCGCATCCGTCATGGGACTCATGCTCGTGATGCTCATCATCACCACTCTCATCACCACGTCGGTCGTGAGCGCGCACTCCTACAGCAGCTTCACGCGCGCCGGCGTCGAGTCGCGCTCCGCGGCGGAGGCGGGGATCGCCGCCGCCCGAGCCGGTCTCGTGGCGGGCACCTGCAACAACAGCTTCAACTCCGACACCCACCCGTCGGCGGGCGTCTACACG
>JAEYUT010000346.1 GCA_023432305.1 Actinomycetes bacterium | reverse complement strand
ATGTGAAGGCCTCGGGTGTGTGTCACTCGGATGTGTCGACGCTCGACGATCCGGGGTGGATGGCGCTGTTCCAGAACGGTCTCCCGCGCACGATGGGCCACGAGTCGGCGGGCGTCATCTCGGAGGTCGGCGAGGGTATGGATCACTGGAAGGTGGGTGACCGCGTGGGGCTCGCCCCGGTGATGAGCGACGGCGACGCGCTCGGCTACGGCAAGTGGGATGGCGGCTTCGCGCCGAAGCTGCTGGCCACCGACGACAACCTCGTGAAGCTGCCGGATGAGGTGCCGTTCGATCTCGGTGCGATGGCGACGGATGCGGGGCTCACCGCGTATCACGCGATCATGGATGTCGGTGGGGCGAAGGCGGGCATGAAGGTCGGGGTCATCGGACTCGGCGGGCTCGGCTACATCGGCGCCCGCTGCGCCGCGCTCGCGGGTGCGGAGGTGTACGGCGCGGAGATCAACCCGGCCACACGCGATCTCGCCGACGAGATCGGACTCGCGGGTGTCGCGGAGTCGATCGACGCGTTCAAGGACAAGGGGCTCGAGCTGATCGTCGACTATGCGGGCTTCGGCACGACGACGGCGGCAGGCATCGACACGCTCGCCGAGTTCGGCACGTTCGTGCAGGTGGGGATGGGGCGCCTGGAGGCCACCATCAGCACGTATCCGATCATCATCAACCAGCTCACGATCCGCGGCTCGAAGTCGGGCACGAAGAAGGATCTCGAGGGCATCTACGAGATCATGCGCAGCGGCAAGCTCAACCCGCCGGTGAACCACATCACGCAGGCCGAGATCCCGGAGGCGATCGACAAGCTCCGGCAGGGCGGGGTGGTGGGGCGCTTCATCGTGATGTACGACTGACCGCGATCTGCGGGGTGTGCTGTGCGTGCGGCTCAGCGCACCCCGCGCATGAGCGCGAGAACCGGCTTCGACCCGAGCCAGAGCAGGCCGCCGAGAACGATCGCGATGGGGCCGAGGGTTGTGAAGTACGGCACTTCGTCGTCGGGGTTGTAGAAGCCCGCGAGAAGACCGGCGAGCGAGGTGCCGAGCGACACCGAGAGGAAGTAGAGCGACACCATCTGGGTGTGGAAGCGCCTCGGAGCGAGCTTCGTCGTCACGGAGAGTCCGGGCGGCGAGATGCACAGCTCGGCGATGGTGAACACCAGCAGGATGCCCACGATCGCAAGCAGCGGCGTGGAGTTCGCGGGCCCGTTCGCGAAGGGCAGGAACAGCAGGAACGCGACGCCCATGATCATCGACCCGAGGGCGAACTTGACGGGCGCGGGGGGCTGGCGATCTCCCAGGCGCGTCCAGATCGCGGCGAAGACGCCTGACAGGATGATCACGAAGATCGGGTTGATCGAGTTGACCCATGAGATCGGCATCTCCCATCCGAAGAGGTTCCGGTCGAGGCGCTTGTCGGAGTAGATCGTGAGCACCGTGAACTGCTGCTGGTAGAGCGACCAGAACCCCACGTTCACGATGAACAGGGGGATGAATCCGATGACGCGAGAGCGCTCATCCGCGCTGATCTGCTTCGATCTGATGATGACGGCGAAGTACACGACGGCCGCGATCGCGACCACGATGATCACGACGGTCGCGAGGTTGGTGTCGCGGATGACGCCGAGCAGCACGAGCGCGACGATCACCGCGATGCCCACCGCGGCGATGCCGATGACGGGCCCGTAGCGGCTGCGGGGGAGCGGATTGGCGACGGCGCGCGCTTCATCGGGCAGCTGCCGGCGACCGAATGAGTACTGGATGAGTCCTGCTGCCATTCCGACGGCGGCCGCACCGAAGCCCCAGTGGAAGCCGACTTCGCTCTGCAGCAGGCCGGTGATGAGCGGTCCGAAGAAGGCGCCCAGGTTGATGCCGAGGTAGAACAGCGAGAAGCCCGCGTCGCGGCGCACATCGCCAGGGGCGTAGAGGGTGCCGACCACGGCGGTCGCGTTCGCTTTCAGCCCGCCGGATCCGAGGGCGACGAGCACGAGCCCGAGGCCGAGTCCCCAGACGCTCGGCAGCAGAGCGAGCGCGATGTGGCCCAGCATGATGACGATCGCGGAGAAGAACAGCGTGCGCTCCGAGCCGAGCAGCCGGTCGGCGAGCCAGCCGCCGAGGATCGCCGACAGGTACACGGTTCCGCCGTACGCGCCGACGATGCCGGCCGCGACGGACTGGTCGAGCCCGAGTCCGCCCTCGGACACCGAGTAGTACATGTAGATGAGCAGGATCCCCTGCATGCCGTAGAAGCTGAACCGCTCCCACATCTCGACGCCGAAGAGGTGCGCGAGTTCGCTCGGCTGCCCGAAGAAGCGCTTGTCCTCTCGGGCGACGGAGCTGTCTGTCCGCTCACTCATGGGCGCAAGGGTACTCCTGCGATCTGCTGGCGGATAGGAGCGTTCGCACCGCCGCCTATGCCAGCGGTTCGGGGGTGTCAAGCCCTGGCCGCGACGCCGCCTGTCTCGCATCATGAGGATGAGGAGGGCGCGGGATGAGGGCACGGGCGGGAGAGGGTCGTGACTGAGTCGACCGACGACCACGAGCCTCACCCCGGTCCGCTCATCATCATCGGGGGCGCTGAGGACCGAGCGGGGGAGCGGCGGATCCTGCGCGTCTTCGCCGAGCAGGTCGCCGGGGGCAGAGCCGTGCTCGCGACTGTCGCGACCGAGCTTCCGCAGGAGCATGCCGAGATGTACGAGGCGGCGTTCTCGGATCTCGGCATCGGCGAGCTCGCGGTGCTGCACCTCGACGACCTGTCTGAGGAGCGTGATGCCGCGAGCGTCGCGATCCTCGACGGTGCGGCGGGCATCTTCCTCACGGGAGGCGACCAGCCCCGTGTGAGCCCGCGGTTGGGCGACACACCCGTGCACGATCGCATCCGCACGCTGTGGCAGTCGGGCGCCGTCCTCGCGGGGACGTCAGCGGGCGCGTCCGTGATGAGCGAGGCGATGCTGGTGGGGGGTGCGGGGAGTGCCTCGCATCGTATGGGCGACCTGCATCTGGCCCCCGGCCTCGGGATCCTGCGGGATGTCGTGATCGACCAGCATTTCGCTGAACGGGGGCGCTTCGGGCGCCTCGTGGGGGTCGTGGCTCACAGTCCGCACATCCTCGGTCTCGGCATCGACGAGGACACGGCGATCATCGCGCATCGCGGCGCCTTCGAGGTGATCGGATCGGGAGCCGTCTACGTCTTCGACGCCTCGCACGCCACGAGCTCGAACGTCGTGGAGGCGCACCCCGATGAGCCGGTGTCGCTGCACGACCTCACCGTGCATGTGCTCGCCGCGGGAGAGCGCTACGACATGACCGCCCGCATGCCGATTCCCACGCACGCCTGACGCGGCGATCGGGCGGTAGGCTGACGCGAGCCGGCAACCCGAGGCACCACCTCGCAACGACGCGAGACGCCGGCGGCAGGGGGCAGATGTGATCGACGTTCGCGAGGGCGTCTTCATCCTGGAGACGCGGCACACGTCGTACTGGTTCGCGCTCACCGAGCACGGGCACCTCGAGCACCTGCACTACGGGCCGCGGATCGCACCCCAGGATCCCGATGCCCTCCGCGTCAAGCGCACCATCCAGCACGGCTCGAGCGTCGTCTATGAGCCTGACGACCACGCGTACAGCCTCGACGCGATCCCGCTCGAGGTCTCGGGGATCGGTCAGGGCGACTACCGCCTCTCGCCGCTGGAGGTGTTCACCGCGCACGGCGCCGACACCGACTTCACGTATCGTTCGCACCGCATCGTCCCCGGCATCGTGCGCGCTGCCGGCCTTCCTGTCGCCGACGGGGGAGCGGATGTGGAGACCCTCGAGGTCGTGCTCGCCGACGACCGCGCGGGGCTCGAGCTCACCCTGCTGTACACGGTGTTCCCGGATGTCGATGTCATCACCCGTCGAACGGTGCTCGCGAACACCGGCGCCGCGCCCGCCGAGATCGTGAAGCTCGCGAGCATGCAGCTCGACCTGCCCGATCGCGGCTTCACGATCCGCAGCTTCGACGGCGGATGGATCCACGAGGGCCACGCCCACGACCGCCCCGTGAGTTCGGGGGTGTTCTCCCTCGGCAGCACGACGGGCGGCAGCAGCAACCGCCACAACCCCGGCACGGTGCTCATCGCCGACGGGACGACGGAGGAGCACGGCTGGGCGTATGGGTTCAACCTCGTCTACTCAGGCGGACACGAGACGAGCTTCGAGCGCGACGCGCACGGTTCGGTGCGGGTGCTCTGCGGCATCCAGCCGCAGGGGTTCCGGTGGCAGCTCGAGGCCGGTGCGCGCTTCGAGACGCCGGAGGCGGTTCTCGCCTTCTCGCAGGAGGGGCTCGGCGGGCTGAGCGACCGTATGCACCGCTTCGTGAACGCCCACATCACGCCCCCGGCGTTCCGCGGCGTTCCGCGGCCCGTGGTCTACAACTCGTGGGAAGCCGTGATGTTCGACATCGACGAGAAGCGGCTGCTGGGCTACGCGAAGAAGGCGGCGTCGCTCGGGGTCGAGATGTTCGTGATCGACGACGGATGGTTCACCGGCCGCACCGACGACACCGCCGGACTCGGCGACTACACGGTCGACCGGACGAAGTTCCCGCGGGGGTTCGCGCCGCTCGTCGCGAAGGTCGAGAAGCTCGGCATGCGGGCGGGCATCTGGGTCGAGCCCGAGATGGTCAGCGAGAACAGCGAGCTGCACCGTGCGCACCCCGACTGGGTGCTGCGGCTGCCCGACAAGACCCCGCGCGAGGGGCGCCACCAGTGGGTGCTGGACCTCTGCAACCCCGCGGTGCGCGACCACCTCGTCGAACAGGTGGGGCGCCTCATCGACGACAACGGCTTCCGGTACGTCAAATGGGACATGAACCGGCACATCGCCGACGCGCACTCCTCGCACGTCGCCCACCCCGGCATGACCCTGCACGCCTACATGCTCGGCCTCTGCGAGGTGCTCGAGCGAATCTTCGGCGCTCGCCCCGATGTGCTGCTGGAGATGTGCTCCTCGGGCGGCAACCGCTTCGACCTCGGCATGCTGCGCTACGCGGCCATGATCTGGTCCTCCGACGACACCGACCCGATCGAGCGCCTCTCGATCCAGCACGGGCTCAGCCACCTGTACCCGCCGAGCGTCATCAGCAACCACGTCTCGGCGTCCCCGCACGCCCAGACTCTGCGCGACACTCCGCTCTCGACGCGCTTCAACGTCGCCGCGTTCGGCTGCCTCGGCTACGAGTACGACCTCGACTTCCTCACCGCGGAGGACACCCGCGAGATCGTCGAGCAGATCGCGTTCTACACGACGCATCGCGAGACCTTCCAGTTCGGGCGCTTCCGTCGGCGCCCGGTCGCGCCTGCCCTCGGAAGCGGAGGTCGGATGGTGTGGCAGTCGGGGGATGCCGACCTCACGATCGTCGGCAACTTCCAGCGTGGCGTGCGCGCGGCACCCGAGCGCGACATCCTCTCGATCGCCGGTCTCGACCCCGACGCCCGCTACCGCGTCGACGCGAAGCCGCAGCGGCTCATGCTCGACCGCCTCGGCGCGCTCGTCAACCATGTGAGCCCCATCCGGCTCGACCCGAGCGGCCTCGTGATGAACGTCGTCAGCCGCCACACGAGCCTCCCCGACGCCGACGAGCACTACACCGGAACGGGTGAGCTGCTCGAGGTCGGCATCCGCCTCCACATGCAGTTCGCCGGAACCGGCCACACACCGCAGCTGCGGATGCTGGGCGACTACGGCTCCACCCTCTACACCGTCGTACGAGAGGACACCCGGTGACCACCCAACCCGCAACCAGCCGCCGTCAGACCCTGCGCAACCGCTACGGGTTCGGCATCGGCACCATCGGCCGCGACGCCGCCTACACGCTCATCAGCATGTTCCTGCTGTTCTACCTCTCGGACATCCTGCAGGTGTCGGAGCAGGTGTTCGCGACGGTGTCGATCGTGATCGTCGCAGGGCGCATCCTCGATGCCGTCATCGACCCGTTCGTCGGGGTGCTCGTCGACAACACCCGCAGCCGCTGGGGCAAGTTCAAGCCGTGGATCGTGGTGGGCATCCTCGTCTCGTCCGTTCTCACCGTGATGATGTTCACCCCGTGGGATCTCGGCGAGGTCGCCTTCGTCCTCGTGTTCAGCATCGTGTATGTGACGTGGAGCGCCGCCTTCGCCGCCAACGACATCAGCTTCTGGTCGATGCTGCCCGCCCTCACCCAGAGCCAGCGCGAACGCGAGAAGATCGGCTCGTTCGCCCGTATCTGCGCCTCCATCGGCACCTTCTCGGTGGTCGTCGCCATCGTTCCCGTCTCGAGCGCCATCGGTGCGCTGACCGGCGACATCCGCTCCTCGTTCTTCTGGGTCGCGCTCGTGATCGCGGTGGTCATGGTGGTGCTGCAGCTGGTGATGGTGCTGCTCACCCGCGAGGACCGCTCGGTCGTCACCGAGAGCCACACGAAGTTCCGGGAGCTGGTGACGGTCATCTTCCGCAACGACCAGCTCCTCGCGATCGCGGTGGCGTTCGTGCTCTTCATGACCGCGTTCGCGGTGACCACCGGCTTCGGCACCTACTACTTCAAGTACGTGTACGGCGATGTCGACACGTACGGCATCTTCGCTGCCGTGCTCGGGGTGTCGCAGATCACCGCCCTCGCGCTGTACCCGCTCTTCTCGGCGCGGATGTCGCGCCGGCGCCTCTTCACGATCGCTCTGTTCGTGGTGGTCGCGGGCTACGTGCTGTTCTTCTTCGCGCCTCCCGGGGGCCTCGTGTTCGTGGTGATCGCGGGCGTCGCCGTGTTCGCGGCGCAGGCCACCATCCAGATCCAGCTGCTCATGTTCGTGGCCGACACGGTCGAGTACGGCGAGCACAAGTTCGGCCGCCGCAACGACTCGGTGACCCTCTCGCTGCAGCCGGTGATCTACAAGTCGAGCTCGGCGCTCGCCAACGGCGTCGTCGCGTGGGCGGTCATCGCCTCCGGGATGCTCGAGGCCGAGTCGGCGGCCGACATGACCGCAGGCGGCACGACCCTCGTGAAGGTGGCGATGTTCGTCGTGCCGGGCGTGATGATCGCGCTCAGCTACCTCATCTACCGCCGCTGGTACACGCTCGATGAGGGCCGCTACGCCGAGATCGTCGAGGAGCTGCGGGAGCGTCGCGGCACCGTGGGCGCTGCGACGATCGCGGACGCGGCCGTGGAGCCGGTGGTCGAGGCGGAGGAGCGGCGTGTCGACTCCTGAGATCACGGCGCGCAGCCGCATCCGGGACCTCCTCGCGCATCCGCTGGGGCGCGACATCATCGACACTCTCGCGCAGCAGACGGGCGCCCCCACACGCCTGCTCGACAACCCGATCGTGGGCGCGCTGCGGCTCTCGGCCCTGCCGAAGCTCACGCGCGGTGCCGTGGACGCGAGCTTCCTCGACACCATGGCGGGTCTCCTCGCGACCGCCCCCGATGCACCCGCCCCCGCTGGGATGCCGCTGCGGGAGGCGTGGTTCAAGGAGGCCGTCTTCTACCAGGTGTATCCGCGATCGTTCCAGGATTCGGATGGCGACGGCATCGGCGACCTGCGCGGCATCCTGTCGCGGCTCGACTACCTCAAGGGCCTCGGCGTCGACGCGCTGTGGCTCTCACCGATCTACGACTCGCCCATGGACGACATGGGCTACGACATCCGGGACTATCGCGCGATCCTCGCCGAATTCGGCACCCTCGACGACTTCGATGCTCTCGTCGCAGGCCTGCACGAGCGCGGCATGCGGCTCGTCATGGATCTCGTCGTCAACCACACCTCCGACGAGCACGAATGGTTCCAGAAGGGTCTCGCGGATCCGGAGTCGCCCTATCGCGACTACTACTTCTTCGCGCACGGCGACGCCGACACCCCGCCCACCAACTGGCGCTCGTTCTTCTCCGAGTCGGCCTGGCGGCACTTTCCCGACGAGGGCGTCTGGGCGCTGCACCTGTTCTCGAGCAAGCAGATGGATCTCAACTGGGACAACCCCGAGCTGCGCGCGGAGATCATGGACATGGTGCGCTGGTGGCGCGATCGCGGCGTCGACGGGTTCCGGCTGGATGTCATCAACTACATCTCGAAGACGCCGGGCCTTCCCGACGGCAACCGCGTGCTCGGAGAGGTCACGGGCTTCACCGGCATCGAGCACTACTTCCACGGCCCGCGTCTGCACGAGCACCTGCGCCAGCTGCGCGCCGAGGCGTTCGTCGACCCCGAATGCGTCGCCATCGGAGAGACGCCCGCGATCGGCCTGCAGGTGTCCAGGCTCATGACGGGTGACGACCGCGGCGAGCTCGACATGGTGTTCAACTTCGACCACCTCGAGAATCCGGGGCGCAGCCGCTTCGACGACTACCGCTACGACCTCCGTCAGCTCAAGCGCTACTACATGCGCTGGCAGGCGGAGATGGGCGACGGCTACTGGATGAGCCTGTTCTTCGACAACCACGACAACCCGCGCAT
>JAEYUT010000329.1 GCA_023432305.1 Actinomycetes bacterium | reverse complement strand
CGCTTGCGCAGTCCGGCATTCACTGCACCCTCCTCGACGCCGTCGACGGCGCCGCCCACGCGCGTCGCGACCAGATCGTCGCCTCCGCGCCGCAGCTCGTGGCAGACGGATTCATGGACGCCGCTGCCGCCGAACGTCTCGCGAGCCACCTGCACGCGAGCGACGACTTCGACGCAGCCCTCGCTGAGGCCGATCTCGTGTTCGAGGTCGTCTTCGAGCGCATCGACGTCAAGCACGACGTGCTCGCGCGCATCGAGAAGGCGGTCGCGCCCGAGACGGTGATCGCGACCAACACCTCGGCGATCCCGATCGGCGAGCTCGCGAGCGTGCTCGAGCGCCCGGAGCGCTTCCTCGGCGTCCACTGGTTCAACCCCGCCCCGCTGCTGCCTGGCATCGAGATCATCCCGCACGCCACCACCGACCACAGCGTCATCCCGGGGATCATCGAGATGCTGCGTGCGGCGGGCAAGGAGCCGGCCGTCGTCTCCGACACCCCCGGCTTCGTCTGCAACCGACTCCAGTTCGCCCTGTTCCGCGAGGCTGCGCGCATGGTCGAGGACGGCCACGCCGAGCCCGCCGAGATCGACAAGATCGTTCGCGCGTCATTCGGATTCCGTCTCGCCCTCTACGGGCCGTTCGCGGTCGCCGACATGGCTGGTCTCGACGTCTACGCCAACTCCTATGTCTCGCTCGAAGCGGCCCTCGGCGACCGCTTCACGGTGCCGCCGTCGCTCAAGGAGCGTGTCGACGCCGGAGATCTCGGAATCAAGACGGGCGGCGGATACCTTGGGCTCTCCGAGGAAGAAGCCGCGCAGCTCGTCCGCGACCGTGATCGCGCCTACCTGCGGCTCGGCAAGCTTCGCGCCGAACTCAGCGAGGAGAGCACTGCATGACCGAACGCTCCGATACGGCCGAGATCGCCGGCCAGCTTCCCAAGCTCGACGGCGACGGGTCGGTCTCGACCCAGATCATCCACACCCTCACCGAGTATTTCTTCTCGGGCGAGTTCAGCTCGGGCAGCAAGCTCCCGAGCGAGCGCCAGCTCGCGGCATCGCTCGGCGTCAGCCGTGCCGCTGTGCGCGAGGCAGTGCAGTCGCTCGGCCTTCTGGGGGTCGTGGAGATCCGGCAGGGTGACGGAACCTATCTGCGCTCCTCGGGGTCAGACATCCTCCCGCGCGTCATCGAGTGGGGTCTGTTCCTCGGCGAGCAGCGCGTGACCGACCTCGTCGAGGCGCGCCAGCATGTGGAGCACTCCCTGGCGGGCCTCGCCGCGCGGCGCCGCACCGACGATGAGCTCGCCGCGCTGCAGGATCTCGTCGAGCGGATGGACAGCGCCGAGTCGGTGGACGAGTTCATCGACCTCGATGTCGAGTTCCATTCGAGCGTCGCCAGGTGCTCGCACAACTCGGCCCTCTCCGGGATGCTCACCAACATCACCTCGCTGCTGCGGGTGTGGATGGGGCGAGCGCTGCGGCTTCCCGACCAGCTCGAGCGAGCCAACGCCGAGCATCGCGCGATCCTCGACGCGATCGCCGCCCAAGACTCCCGTGGCGCGCAGAGCGCCATGCGGAAACACCTGACGAACGCGGAACGCCGACTCAGGAGAGCACTCACAACCCGACCGGGAGCCTCCGAGTAGGAGGCACCCGCAGAAGACCCACGGGCCCCCGACTGCTCGGAGGCCCGTGAACCGCCGTGCGGCGCTGCAACGCCGACACGGTCATGAAACACGCATGCGTGCATAAGAAAGGTATGTCCAATGAAGCACAGCACAAAGCGCGCCTTCGCCCTGGGCGCTGCGGCGCTCATGGCGACCGGCCTCGTGGCCTGCTCGTCCGACGCTCCCGCGACCAGCGGCGGCGACGACGCGAGCATCCCCTCGATGTCGCTCACCCTCGGTCACGCGTACGCGCCTGACTCGCTGCAGCACCGCGCTGCCGAGCAGCTCGCGGAGCTCGTCTCCGAGAAGACCGACGGCGCCGTCACGATCAGCGTCTTCCCGTCCGCTCAGCTGGGCAGCTGGGAGGAGATGCAGGAGGGTCTCGAGATCGGCTCCGTCGACATCGTCATCGAGAGCCTCGGCTCGCTCGAGCGCTACACCGACCTCGCCGCGATCGAGGGTCTGCCATTCCTCTACGAGGACGCCGACCACTTCTTCGAGGTGTGGGACGGCGAGATGGCCGACGAGATCCTCACCGCCGTCCGCGAGGACTCCGGCTTCCTCCTGATCGGCGACCTCTACCGCGGTGGCCGTCAGCTCAACTCGACGCGTCTCGTCGAGAGCCCGTCGGACCTCGGCGGCCTGAAGCTGCGTGTTCCGAACCAGCAGACCTACATCGCCACGTGGCAGGCGCTCGGCGCCGCGCCCACGCCGATGGCGCTCAACGAGGTCTTCTCGGCCCTCGAGCAGGGTGCGATCGAGGGTCAGGAGAACCCGATCGACGTCGTGCGCTTCAACTCGTTCTACGAGGTCGCGCCGTTCGTCGCGGAGACGAACCACCTGTTCGGCAACTTCCACTTCCAGCTGTGGGGCGACACGTTCGACTCGTGGCCGGCTGCCGTGCAGGAGGCGCTGCGCGCCGCCGCTGACGAGGTGTCGTCGACCTACCGCGAGACCTCGATCGCCGAGGCCGCTGACCACAAGGAGTACCTGACGGGCGAGGGCGTGACCTTCACCGAGATCGACATCGCCGAGTGGCGTGCGCCGGTCGCGGACCTCGTCTCCGCCGCGAACCCGCAGGTTCGCGAGTGGGCTGAGGCCATCATCGCCCTGCGCGGCTGATCCTCTGGTGCCCGGCCGCTGCACCGCGGCCGGGCACCCTCCTTTCCTCCCCTCACGACAAGGACGCTCCCCATGACTTCGACCCCCTGGCTCGGCGTGATCGCCGATGACTACACCGGCGCCACCGACCTCGCCGGGATGATCGCCCGACAGGGCCTGCGTGTGGTGCAGTACCTCGGGGTTCCTGATGAGGTTCTGGCGTCGGATGTCGACTGCGTCGTCGTGGCGCTCAAGAACCGCTCCACCCCCGCCGCCGAGGCTGTCGCCGAAGCGCGGGAGGCCGCTGAATGGCTGCGCGAGCTGGGGGTCGCTCAGCTCTACTTCAAGTACTGCTCCACCTTCGACTCCACCGACGCGGGCAACATCGGCCCCGTCGGCGACGCGCTCGCCGAGCTGGCGGATGCGCGCGCCGTGGTGTTCTGCCCCGCCACTCCCGAACACGGGCGCACGACCTACCTCGGTCATCACTTCGTCCACGACACGCTGCTGTCGGAGTCGCCCCTGCGCGACCACCCCCTGAACCCGATGCGCGACCCCGATCTGCGGCGTGTGCTGTCGCGGCAGACCTCGACGCCGGTCGCGCTTCTTCCTCTTCCCGTCGTGCAGGCGGGTTCCGCATTCGCCGCGCTCGCGGCGCACACCGAGCGCACCTTCGTGATCGCGGATGCCGCGACCGACGACGATGTCCGCGCGATCGCGCGCGCCGTCGCCTCGGCACCGCTTGTGACGGGCGGTGCGGCGCTCGCCGCGATGCTCGCCGAGCTGCAGGTGGCCAGTCGGGCCGACGCCGAGCCGGTCACGGTCGAGATCCCGGGCGGGCGTGCCGTCGTGCTCGCCGGCAGCTGCTCGGCGGCCACGCGCCGTCAGCTCGATCGCCTCGGCGCCCACCAGCCCCGGTTCCAGATCGATGCCTACGCCCTCGACCGCGGTGAGGATGTGGTCGGGCAGGCGCTCGCCTTCGTCGCCGAGCACGGCGACGCGCTGCCGATCGTGGCCGCCTCGAGCGACCCGGAGACGGTCGCCCGCGTTCAGAGCGATCTGGGCCTCGAGCATTCTGCGCGTCTCGTCGAGGACGCCCTCGGCCGTATCGCGCGGGGCGTCGCCGATGCCGGCATCCGCCGGATCCTGGTCGCGGGCGGCGAATCGTCGGGGGCTGTCGTCAACGGGCTCGGCGTGCGCGCCCTGCACATCGGGCGGGAGGTCGCCCCCGGGGTGCCCTGGACCGTCTCGGCGGGGGAGGAGCGCATCGGACTCCTGCTCAAGTCCGGCAACTTCGGCGGAGACGACGTCTTCACGACCGCGCTCGAACTGGCGGATGCCTCGTGAGCCTCGCTGAGACCTGGGAGCGGATCGCCGACGCTGGCCGGCTGCTCGGTGCGGCCGGGCTCACCCCGGGCACCACGGGCAACGTCTCCGTTCGCGTCGCGGACGGCATCCTCACCTCGGGCACCGGCACACGACTCGGCGCACTCGGACCCGACGACTGGGCCCTCATCGACGCCGACGGGCGGGCGCTCGACGGCATCCGGCCCACCAAGGAAGCTGGACTCCACGCGGGCGTGTACCGTCGCCGATCCGATGTCGGGGCGATCGTGCACCTGCACTCGCCGGCCGCGCTCGCCGTCTCCTGCCTCGCGGGGCTCGCCGCCGATGAGCCTCTCCCGGCCTACACGCCCTACTTCGTGATGCGCGTGCGCGGGCTCGGCACCGTCGACTACTTCCGCCCGGGCCACCCCGAGCTCGCGGGAGCCGTCGAGCTCGCACTCGCGGAGCGTGACGCCGTGCTGCTGCGTCGCCACGGTCTCATCACCGTCGGCGCGGATCTCGCGGACGCCGTGGCTGCCGCCGAGGAGCTCGAAAGCGCCTGCGCGCTGCACCTCGCGCTCGCCGGTTGCGACGCGCCCCCGCTCAGCCAGGCGGAGATCGCCGATCTCCGCACCCACTGATCACCACCCCACGAAAGGCGCGACGATGGGCCGCTACACCTACATCAACCCCTCCATCCTCATCGGAGATCTCCCGCTCGAGGAGCAGCTGCGGCTCGTTCGCGACGCCGGGTTCTCCGGCGTCGAGCTGTGGTGCCCGTTCGATCGTGCTGACCCGAGCGAGGCCGAGATCGAGCGGGTCATCGGCATCATCCGCGACTCGGGGCTGCAGCTGGTCGGCCTCAACGCGTACGAGGGCGGCATGGCGATCCGCAACCGCGGCATCGCGTGCTGGCCCGACGTCGATCGGGAGTTCGATGCGTCGATCGAGGCGGCACGCCGCGTCGCCGTCGAGTTCGGCTGCCGCAGCATCAACGTGCTCCACGGTGTGCGGCGCCCGGGCGAGCCCGACGACGTGCAGGACGCCCGCGCCGCGGTGCGCACCGCCCGCGCCGCCGACGCTCTCGCCGCCGACGGCATCACCGTGACCCTCGAGCAGCTGTCGCACATCGAGGGTTACGGGCTGCGCACCATCGAGCAGCTGCACGATGCGCTCGACCGGGCGCGAGCGCACCTCACTCGCGGCAGCATCATGATCCAGGTCGACCTCTTCCACCTCTTCAACACGGGTGTCGATGTGTCGCGCTACTTCGCCGAGCGCATCGACGACATCGGTCACGTCCAGGTGGCGGACTTCCCCGGCCGCGGCGCTCCGGGCACCGGTGAGCAGCCCATCGACGCTCTTCTCGATGAGCTTCTCGCTCTGGGCTACGAGCGGCTGATCGCGCTGGAGTACGAGCGCACCGACGGGGATGACCCGTTCGCGGGCGTGCGCCCGTGACACGTCCGCGGCTCGCGGTGATCCACACGGTCGCCGGCGTGCGAGACGAGATCCAGCGCAGGTTCGAGGAGGCGGGCCTGTCCGGCGCGGAGCATGTGCTCGACGCGAGTCTGCTCGACGACCTCCTTGCGGGTGTCGACGAGGCGGAGGTCGAGCGCCGTGTTCTCGCGCACCTCGATGTGCTCGATGGCGCGGATGCCGTCGCCTTCTCGTGCTCCTCGCTCACGCCGATCGTGCGCCGCATCCGGTCGAACCGCAGTCAGCCGATCATCGCCATCGATGAGCCGATGGCGGCTCTCGCGGTGCAGCACGCGAGCCTCGGCGTGCTGTGCACATCGGCTGCGACTGTGGCTGGGACGACGGCGCTGCTGGAGGAGACGGCGGCCGCCTCCGGTCGGAAGCTGCAGCTGCGCGTGCAGTTCGTCGACCGCGCCTACGATCGCCTGCGCGCCGGCAACCGCGAGGAGCACGATGCTCTCGTCCTGAGCGCGGCGACGGGGCTCGCGCGCGACGTCGACGCTCTGATGCTCGCGCAGGCGTCCCTTGCGCGCCTCGAGTCGGCGATCGCCGCTGCGACGGGTCTGCCTGTCCTGTCGCCGCCCGCGCCGTTCATCGCCCGGATCCGCACGCAGCTCGGGCTCGACGGCACCATGCGCTGAGCTCCGCACGCATCGGCGGACTTCGGATCCGGCGTCCGCGCCGCACGCAAACCAGGGGGAACCATGAGCCACGTCGTCGTCACTGCTGTCTTCGAACCGAAGCCCGGCCGCACGCAGGACGTCCTCGACGCGCTTCGCGTCGCCATTCCGCTCGTTCATGAGGAGGAGGGCTGCGAGCTCTACGCGATCCACGAGGCGCCCGACGGCACGCTCGTGATGATCGAGAAGTGGACGACCGCGGAGCTCCTCGACGCACACGGCGAGGGGGCGCCGGTGATCGCGCTGCGTGCTGCGATCGCCGAGCACCTCGAGCGCCCGGTCGAGGTGACGCGCCTCATGGCCATCCCCCTCGGAGACGCCCGGAGGGGCGCGATCTGACCCTCGCCCGCCTCAGTCAGCCCGCGAGCAGCGGCTGGTACTGCGGGTGCCGCTGAATGTAGGCGGCGATGAACGGGCACTGCGCCACCACGCGCGTGCCGCCCTCTGCCGCCACGGCGTCGAGTGCGGCTCCGGCGAGCAGAGAGCCGAGGCCGCGATCCTGGATCTCGGGATCGATGACGGTGTGGGTGAAGGTGATCGTGTCGCCGGAGCGCTCGTAGAGCGCCTTCCCGATCTCGGAGCCGTCGCGCAGCAGCACGAAACGGCTCCGCTCGGGGACATCGACGACCTGGTCGGAGGTGTTCTGAGCGTCGGTCATGCTCCGACGTTAGACGCCTATTCGGATCCGCGCTCGATCACGCGCGTCGGCATCATCGTGATCGTCGGCGCGGTGCCCCCGTCGATGAGGTGCAGCAGCACGTCGACCATCCGGCGACCCTGTTCGACGGTCGGCTGCTCGACGGTCGTGAGCGGCGGGCTCGACGACTGTGCGGCGTAGTCGTTGTCGAAGGTCACGAGGCCGAGGTCGTGCGGCACCGACTTGCCGCGCGAGCGCAGCACCGTGAGAGCCCCGGAGGCCATGAGCGAGTTCGCGGCGAAGATGCCGTCGATGTCGGGGTCGCGCTCGAGCAGCCGCCGCATCGCCGCCTCACCGCCCGCCGGGGTGAAGTCGCCGTGCTCCACGAGGTCGGTGGCGATGCCTGCCGCTTCGAGCGCACGCTGCCAGCCCTCGAGCCGGTCGACACCGGCTGACATGTCGGATGGGCCGGCGATGGTCGCGATGCGGCGGCGGCCCTTGTCGATCAGCTTCTGGGTGACGGTGCGGGCCGCCTCCACGTTGTCGACGTCGATGTAGTAGGCGGACGTGGTCTCCTGGCTCATCGGGCGACCGCCGAACACCACCGGGATCGCGTTGGCGAGCTGGGTGTAGGAGCGGTCGTCCGAGTGGTGGGAGAGCAGCAGAGCGCCATCGACGTTGCCCGCCTGCAGGTAGCGCCGCGTCTTCTCGGCGTCCTTCTCGGATGCGATGAGGAGGCTCAGCGTGTAGTCGGTGTCGGAGAGGTACATCGCGATGCCCTGCACGACCGTCGCGAAGTACGGGTCGGCGAAGAACTTGGCGGTGTTCTCGGGGATGACGAGGGCGATCGACTGGGTGCGACGGCTCGCGAGGATGCGAGCCGCGCGGTTCGGCACGTAGCCGAGCTCGTCGATCGCCTTGCGGACCGCGGCGAGAGCCTCCGGCGTGACCTTCGGCGAGTCGTTGATCACGCGAGAGACCGTCGAGCGTGACACGCCGGCGGCAGCGGCGACCATCTCGAGGGTCGGCGCTCCTCCGTGCGTATCGGCGCTCATCGGGGGGTCCTTTGTGGCGTTCTCAACGTGTGCTCATCCTAGATGGGTCGTGCCGGGGGTGCACTCAGCGTGCGTCGCGTTCGGCGCGCGCCTCGGCGGCGATCGCGGCGAACGTCTTCCCGGAGTCCTTCACGATCCGCTGCTGCGTCGCGTAGTCGACGTAGACGATGCCGAAGCGCTTCTCGTAGCCCCATGCCCACTCGAAGTTGTCCATGAGCGACCAGGCGAAGTAGCCGCGGACATCCGCGCCCTGGGTCATCGCCTGAGCGACCGCCTCGAGGTGGCGCTCGAGGAAGTCGACGCGCTGCACATCGTGCACCTCGCCGTCCTCGGCGATCACGTCATCCCACGCAGAGCCGTTCTC
>JAEYUT010000237.1 GCA_023432305.1 Actinomycetes bacterium | reverse complement strand
GTGCGCGTGCGGGAGCTGATCGCCTCAGGACTTCTCGGCGATGTGCGCACCCTGCTCGCCGACCACACGCAGAAGCTGCCCGCCGATCCTGCCCACCGCATCCAGGCTCCCGAGCTCGGCGGGGGTGCGCTGCTCGACCTCGGCATCTACCCCGTCTCGTTCGCGTGGGACCTCTTCGGCCAGCCGACCGCAGTGCATGCGCTCTCTTCGCCCACCCCGACGGGCGTCGACCGGCAGACGGCGATCATCCTCGGCTTCGACGGCGGGCGACAGGCGGTGCTGCACACCCAGCTCGACCTGCGCGGCCCCAACACGGCCGTCGTGCTGGGCACCGACGCGCGCATCGAGATCGACGCCGTCTGGTACACGCCCACCTCGTTCCGTGTGATCGATGCGGCCGAGAACGTGCTCGAGACCTACACGTCGGAGGTCGCCGGACGCGGCATGCAGTACCAGGCGATCGCGCTGGAGCAGATGGTCGCCGCGGGGCAGACCTCGACCGAGGTGCTGCCGCCGGATGAGACCGTCGGCATCATGTCCACGCTCGACGAGATCCGCCGCCAGATCGGTCTGCGATACCCGGCCGAGTGACGCGCAGCCGAGCTCGGACGCAGGGCCCGCCAGTACACTGATCCGGTGAACGACGAGCAGCCGCTGTCGCGCCGCGACGCCCGTGAGGCGCCCGATGCGGCCGGATTCCCCGCCGCAGCCGACACTCCCGCAGACACCACAGGGGCAGTGCCCGCGCCGAGCACGGGCATGCCCGAGACGCCCCAGACCTCGACGGATGCGCCCCTCGGCGAGCCCCCGTCGTGGGAGCAGCCCACCGTCCTCTCGCCGACCGTCGCCTGGCCTGCGGGCATGGCGGTCACGCGGCCCGCGTCGACGCCGCCGGCTGCGGAGCCGACCGTCGTGCTGCCCGCTGACGGCGTGGCCACACAGCTGCTCGGAGCCGAGGCTGCAGCGACCGGCGCCGCCGACACAGCCGACCCCGCCGAGAAGGCCCCCGCCGAGAAGGGCGGCATCGGCGCGCTCTTGCGCAAGCACCCGACCGCGTGGATCGTCACCGCCTCCGTCGCCGCATTCGCTCTGCTCGGCACCGGCGCCGTATTCGCGGGAGTCGCAGTCGCCTCCGCAGACTCCGGCCCCGCGGCCGCCCCCACTCCCACCGTCACCGAGGAGCCCGCCCGCGCGGTCTCCGAGCTTCCCGCGACAGCCAGCCGGCTGCGCACCTGCTCGATCGCCGGACCCGCCTCCGACGGCCGCCTCGCGACTCTGTACGGCTCGATCATGCGCGCCGACACCGGCGAGGTGCTGTTCGACCGCAATGCAGCGACGGCCGCGCCCCCCGCATCCGTGCTCAAGCTCTTCACCGCGGCGGCCGCGATCGGCGCGCTCGGCCCCGACTTCCGCATTCGCACGAGCGTCGTCGACGGCTCCAGCCCGGGTGCGATCGTGCTCGTCGGCCGCGGCGACGCGACCCTCTCGGCCCTCCCCGTCGGGCAGGAGAGCGCCTATCAGGGCGCGCCCAAGCTCCAGACCCTGGCCGAGCAGACGATCGCCAGCTACGCCTCCCGCTTCGGCGAAGACGACGAGATCGTGCCGATCTCGAACGTCGTCCTCGACGCGAGCTACTGGAACCCCGGCGACGCATGGGAGCCGTCGTGGCGCGAAGATCAGCGCACCCGCGGCTACCAGTCGGCGGCCACCGCCCTGCAGGTCGACGGCGACCGTGCCGACCCCCGACGCGATGTCTCCCCGCGCGGCTACGACCCCATCGCCACCGCGGGCGAGAAGTTCATCCAGGCCCTCCGGGCGGCCGACCCGACGGGCGACTTCGTCGCCGACCAGGTCACCACCTCCACGGGCAGCGCCGTCAGCCAGAACGAGCTCGCCTTCGTCGAATCTCAGCCCGTGCGCACGCTCGTGGCCCAGATGCTGCTCCCGAGCGACAACACGCTCGGCGAGATGCTCGCCCGCATCGTCTCCCGCGAAGCGGGCCAGGGCGGAAGCGCCGCCTCGCTGCAGAGCGCGATCGTCGGCCAGCTCGGCCGCTGGGGCGTGCCGCAGGCGGGCATCGTCATCAAGGACGGCTCCGGCCTATCCCCGCAGAACGCCGTGCCCGCGTCGGCCGTCTCCACTCTCCTGCGCGCCGTGCACTCGGGAGCTGACGGACTCGACGCCGTGCGCGACGGCCTGTCGATCGCCGGCCAGTCCGGCACCCTCCGTGAGCGCTTCACCGGCGATGACGCCGTGGGTCGCGGCAACGTCGCGGCGAAATCCGGCATGATCCGCGGCTCGTACACCCTCGCCGGCCAGCTCACCGCAGACGACGGCACCCCGCTCGTCTTCACCTTCTACGCGACAGGCGAAGGCGTCGGCGACGACGCCCGCAAAGCCATCGACACGCTCACCACCGCGGCACTTCGCTGCGGCGACAACCTCTCCAACTACTGACGGAGGACACCATGACGCGCGCACTTCTCGTGATCGATGTGCAGAACGACTTCACAGAAGGCGGTGCGCTCGGCGTCGACGGCGGCGGCGCCGTCGCGCAGGGCATCACCGACTATCTCGAAGCGAACCCCGACCGGTACCAGTACGTCATCGCCTCGCGCGACTGGCACAACGGCGACGACGACAACGGCGGGCACTTCGCCGTGGATGCCGACCCCGACTACGTCGACACCTGGCCCGCGCACTGCGTCGCCGGCACACGGGGCGCCGAGTATCACCCCGCGCTCGACACCTCGCTCATCGACCTGCATGTGCAGAAGGGACAGGGCAAGCCCGCCTACTCGATCTTCGAGGGCACGCTCGACGACGGTGCGGCATTCGCCGACGAACTCGGGCGCCTCGGGGTCACGAGCGTCGACGTCGTGGGCATCGCGACCGATTACTGCGTGCGCGCCTCCGCACTCGACGCGCTCGAAGCCGGCCTCGACG
>JAEYUT010000214.1 GCA_023432305.1 Actinomycetes bacterium | reverse complement strand
AACCCGCTCGTCGCGCTGCGGTCGAGCCTCGCGGAGATCGCGGAGCTCGCGGCATCCGATCCGCTGGTGCTGGGTTCGCACCTCGAGGGTCCCTTCCTCGCGGCCGAGCGTCGCGGCGCCCACAACGAGGACTTCCTGCGCGCCCCGGACCCGGAGGATGTCGACGGGCTGCTCGCCGCCTCGCACGGCACGCTGCGCCAGATCACGATCGCGCCGGAGCTGCCGGGCGCGATGGAGGCGATCCCGGTGCTCGCGAGCGCGGGAGTGCGCGTCGCGGTGGGGCACACGGAGGCTGACTTCGAGACGGCGCAGCGGGCCTTCGACGCCGGCGCGACGCTTCTCACCCACGCGTTCAACGCGATGAACGGCATCCACCATCGTGCCCCCGGCCCCGTGGTCGCGGCGCTCGAGGATGAGCGGGTGACGCTTGAGCTGGTGCTCGACGGGCACCACGTGCACGAGTCGGTCGCCGCCATCGTGCTGCACGAGGCCCCCGGCCGTGTGGCGCTCATCACCGACGGCATGGCCGCGGCGGGGTCCGCCGACGGCGACTACCGACTCGGCTCGCTCAACGTGACGGTGCGCGACGGCCTCGCGCTGCTCTCCGGCACCGAGACGATCGCCGGGTCGACGCTCACCCTGGATGCGGCGCTGCGCCGCGCCGTGCAGGTCGTCGGGATGTCGTGGCCGGAGGCCGTGGCCGCCGCGACGTCGGTGCCCGCGCGGGCTCTCGGGGAGGGAGAGCGCCTCGGACTTCTCGAGCCGGGGTACGTCGCGGACGCCGTGGCGCTCGACGCCGACGGTCGCGTGACCGCCGTGTGGGCGGCGGGCACGCGCGTGCGCTGAGGCCGCCCCGACGCCCGCCATCTCCCTCACGACGCAGCGCAATCAGTCCAGCGCCGCACCCGAGTCTTCTATCTTTATCTGACTTTATTTCTGCAGGAGCTGGGGTACGCCGTCTGGACTGTCGCGGAGACAAGCCCCATCTCCGAAGATGACGTTCGTGATTCGCTCCCGGGATACGAGGCCAAACTCGACGAGTCCTTCTTCAGGGTGCGTCTAGACCGAGCGACTGAGCTCCAGAGGGCGTACTTACGCGCTATGGCGAGCTGGGGCCCGAACCGCAGAAGGCGAGCGACGTCGCAGAAGTTATGGGCCGCACCTCTCAGAATCTCGCGCCCACGCGGGCTGAGCTCATCAACATGGGCCTTCTCTGCACTCCATAACACGGATATGCCGCGTTCACCGTCCCACACTTTGACAAGTTCATGAAGCGGGCGATCCGAGAGTTGAAAGTGCCCGAGCGCCGCGCCCGAGCGAAGAAAGGGAGAACCGAGGCATAGTCGCACAGAGAACGCCTCGACGTTGCTCCCGTGCGAGCATGATCGGCCCTGCACGTCTCCGCTAGGGCCAATCAGAGCAATCCTGTCTGTCGCACCTGACGAACCCGGCTCAGCGAGCCCAGTCGGGGCGGTTGTCCCACGCGAAGCGGTAGTAGTCGGCGAAGCGCAGCTTCGACGCGGCCGCCTCGTCGAGGATCACCGTCACCTCCGGGTGCATCTGGATCGCCGAGCCCGGCAGCGACGCCGACACCGGCCCCTCCACGGCCCCGGCCACCGCATCCGCCTTCGCCTCGCCGAACGCCAGCAGCACGAGCTCCCGGGCGTCCAGGATGGTGCCGAGGCCCTGCGTGAGGCAGTGCCGAGGCACCTCCTCCAGCGAGTCGAAGAAGCGCGCGTTGTCGATGCGCGTCTGCTCGGTGAGGGTCTTCACGCGGGTGCGCGACGCGAACGACGAACCCGGCTCGTTGAAGCCGATGTGCCCTGTGCGCCCGATGCCCAGCACCTGGATGTCGACACCCCCGGCCGCGGCGATCGCGGCCTCGTAGCGCTGGCCCGCGGATGCGATCTCCCCACCATCATCCCCAGGCACGCGGACGAGGTCGGGATCGAGACCGAGAGTGTCGACGACTTCGCGCGTGATCACCGCGCGGTAGCTCTCCGGGTGCCCAGGCGGCAGTCCGATGTACTCGTCCAGCGCGAAGCCGCGCACCCGAGTCCAGTCGAGTTCGCGCCGCGACAGCGCCTCCCACACCGTCAGCGGCGTGGAGCCGGTCGCGAGCCCCAGCACGGCATCGGGCTTGCGCCGGACGACCCGCGCGATCAGGTCGGCGGCGAGCTCACCCGCGGCGGCCTTCGCCTCCTCGGCACTCCCGGGAAGGATCACGACTTCAGCCATCAGCACGTCCTCGTACAGGTTCGGGTCCGGGCGCTGCGGGCGGAGCACCGACGAGGGCTGCCCCCACTGCCGCGGCCGGGAAATCGGCGGGCAGCAGCCGCAGCCGCTCCCCGAGGCCCAGCGTAGCCGCGAACGTCGACTCGCTCTCCCACTGGGCGATCACCGCGAGCACGCCATCCAGCAGCTCGTCGCCGAGGCGGCTGATGCCGCCGCCGATGACCACGTGGTGGGCATCGACCGTGAGCGCGAGGATGCGGGTGGCCTCCGCGACGCCCTGCAGCAGGCGGTCGCGCACGGCGACAGCGGTGGGGTCGCCGTGCGCGGCGGCGTCGAAGAGGGCGCGCACGGGAAGCGGATGCTCGGTGGGCCACTGGCGCGCCACCGCCGACCCGGAGGCGAACAGCTCGAGGCATCCGCGCTGACCGCACGGGCATTCGGGACCGGTCGGGTAGACGGGCAGGTGCCCGATCTCGCCCGAGACGCCCCGGCGCCCCCGCCACAGCGCGCCATCAAGCACGAGCCCAGCGGCGAGCCCCGTGCCCAGGTTGAGATACGCGAGCGACTCCTCGCGCGGGTGGCGGAGCAGATGGAACGCGCCGAGCGCTGCGGCGTTGACATCGTTCTCGACGCGCACCTCGCGCCCGATGCGCGTCCGAAGATCCCGGCCGATGGGGGCGTCGCGCAACCCCAGGTTGACCGCGTGCGAGACGCGTCCGTCCGCGGGGTTCACAGCTCCCGGGATGCCGACGCCGATGGAGGTCACC
>JAEYUT010000145.1 GCA_023432305.1 Actinomycetes bacterium | reverse complement strand
GGGCTACACCGCGCAGGAGTTCATCGACATCATCGCCTGCAGCACCGTGGGCTCCCGCGTGGTCGCCGTGGTGCCTGCCGCTGAGGGCGGCGACGCCGACTCGACCGCGGTCGTCGTTCTCGATGTGCTGCCTCTTCCGACCCCCGCGGCCTGGACCGAGAACGTCCCGGAGGTCGTGTTCGGTGAGGACGGCACGCCCGCCGTGACGCTTCCGCAGACGGATGCTCCCGCCGATCTGCAGGTCGCCGTGCTGAGCGAGGGCGATGGACCAGTCGTCGAGGACGGCGACGACGTCACCGTGAACTACATGGGCATCCGCTGGGACACCGGCGAGGTCTTCGACGAGTCGTTCTCGCGCGAGCCCACGACCTTCGGCACGGGCGACGTGGTCCGCGGCTTCGGTGCGGCGCTCGTCGGACAGAAGGTCGGCACGACCCTTCTCGTGTCGATGCCGCCGGAGCTCGGCTACGGCGTCGAGGAGACCTCGAACGGCCTCGGCGGCAAGACGATGGTGTTCCTCGTGGAGATCATCGAGGCCGCGAACTGACGCCTGATCGCCGCGGATAGGCTCGAGGCATGTCGCGTCGTCGTGTGCTCGTCCTCGGTTCCACCGGCTCGATCGGAGTCCAGGCGCTCGAGGTGATCGCGGCGAACCCCGACCGCTTCGAGCTCGTCGGGATCGCCGCCGGACGGAACGCCGACGCCCTGGCGCGTCAGGCTGCCCAGACGGGAGTCGGGCGCACGGCGCTCGGCATCGAGGAGGCCGTCTCCCTCGTTCGCGAGGTGGAGTCCGACGTCGTCGTCAACGGGATCACGGGATCGGTGGGCCTGCCGGCGACGCTCGCGGCACTCGAGACGGGGGCGACGCTCGCGCTCGCCAACAAGGAGAGCCTCATCGTGGGCGGCGACCTCGTGCTCGCCGCCGCGGCGCCGGGGCAGCTCGTTCCCGTCGACTCGGAGCACTCCGCGCTCGCACAGGCGCTCATGGCGGGCGAGCACGGCGAAGTGCGCCGGCTCGTCGTCACCGCATCCGGAGGGCCGTTCCGGGGCTTCACGCGCGAGCAGCTCGCCGATGTGCGCCCCGCCGACGCGCTCGCGCATCCGACGTGGGACATGGGCCGGGTCATCACGACGAACTCCGCGACGCTCGTCAACAAGGGGCTCGAGGTCATCGAGGCGCACCTGCTCTTCGGCATCCCCTACGAGCGCATCGACGTCGTCGTGCACCCGCAGTCGATCGTGCACTCGATGGTGGAGTTCGTCGACGGCTCCACGATCGCGCAGGCGTCGCCACCCGACATGCGCCTGCCGATCTCGCTCGCGCTCGACTGGCCGCACCGGGTTCCCGGCGTCGGCGCGCCGATCGACTGGACGCGCGCCCAGGAGTGGACCTTCGAGCCGCTGGATGACGAGACGTTCCCGGCGGTCGCGCTCGCGCGCCACGTGGGGGAGCTCGGGGGAACCTACCCGGCCGTCTACAACGCCGCCAACGAGCAGGCCGTCGACGCGTTCCACGAGGGGCGGGTGCCGTTCCTCGGCATCGTCGACACCATCCGTCGCGTGGTCGACGCGCACACGCCGGGGGAGACCACTCTGGAGGGCGTTCTGGCGGCAGAGGCGTGGGCGCGGGCGGAAGCCGACCGGCTCCTCGCCGAGCATCCGGCTCCCTGACGGGCGTTCCGGACGCGCACAGACGGCACCAGGGTGGGGCTGGGCGCGCTCCCAGCGCCGGATCGCTAACCTGACGCTGTGGAAACCGTGCTGCTGTACGCCCTCGGCGTGATCATCGTCGCCGTCGGCATCGCCGTGTCGATCGGGCTCCACGAGATCGGGCACCTCGTGCCCGCGAAGCTCTTCGGGGTCAAGGTCGGGCAGTTCATGATCGGCTTCGGCCCCACCCTCTGGTCGCGCCGCCGCGGCGAGACCGAATACGGCATCAAAGCCATCCCGCTCGGCGGCTACATCTCGATGGCGGGCATGTACCCGCCCGAGCGCGTCGGATCGCGTGCCCGCACCGCGAGCACCGGATTCTTCGACACCCTCGTGCAGGACGCCCGCGACCAGTCCGCCGACACGATCGCGCCGGGGGATGAGGAGCGCACCTTCTACCGTCTCCCGGTTCTGAAGCGGATCGTCGTGATGCTCGGCGGACCCGTCATGAACCTCCTCATCGCGATCGTGCTGTACGCGATCGTCCTGTGCGGCTTCGGCATCCCGCAGTACTCCACGACCCTCGGCAGCATCAACGAGTGCGTCGCGACGAACGTGGAGCAGACCGAATGCACCCCGATCGACCCCATCGCCCCCGCGGCGGAGGCCGGTCTTCTGCCCGGGGACCGTCTCATCTCGATCGCGGGCCAGCCGATTCAGGAGTGGGCGGATGTGCGAGCTGCGATCGGCCCCAACGCCGACCGCGCCATCCCGTTCGTGGTCGAGCGCGACGGCGAGCAGCTGACGCTCAACGTGACGCCGCTGCTGAGCGAGCGCCCGCTCGCCGACGAGAACGGCGACTACGTTCGCGACGCCGACGGCGAGATCGTCACGGAACCCGTCGGATTCGTCGGCATCGGCCCCGCGACCGAGAAGGTGCGCCAGCCGGTCACCGCCGTGCTGCCCGCGGTGGGCGACAACATCGTGCGGGTGGGGGAGATCATCCTGAGCCTCCCGCAGCGGCTCGTGCAGGTCGCGCAGGCCGCGTTCGGCGGCGATGAGCGCGATCCCAACGGACCCATCAGCGTCGTCGGGGTGGGTCGCCTCGCGGGAGAGATGACGGCGCTCGACGCGGCACCTGTCGCCGACCGCGCCTCGGGTCTGCTGCAGATGCTCGCCTCCCTCAACGTCGCGCTGTTCGTCTTCAACCTCATCCCCCTGCTGCCGCTCGACGGCGGGCACGTCGCCGGAGCCCTGTGGGAGGCCATCCGCCGCGGATTCGCGAAGCTCCGCCGCAAGCCCGACCCCGGACCGGTGGACATCGCACGGCTCGTTCCCGTGACGCTCGTGATCGTCGCGGTGCTCGGGCTCATGACCGCCCTGCTCGTCTACGCTGACATCGTCAACCCCATCACCCTCAGCTGAGCGAGGCGCCCTCCTCGTATCCAGCTCGTGAGCGGCGCGCATCCAGACGACGAGGAGCGCCGACGCCTAGAGTGGGCATGTGCCTGCTGTGAACATCGGGATGCCCAAGCCCGCCCCTGAGATCCTCGCCCCTCGACGGAAGTCGCGTCAGATCAAGGTGGGTAAGGTGCTCGTCGGCGGAGACGCCCCCGTGAGCGTCCAGTCGATGACGACGACGCCCACCACCAACATCAACGCGACGCTGCAGCAGATCGCCGAGCTCACCGCATCCGGCTGCGACATCGTGCGCGTCGCGGTGCCGAGCCAGGACGACGCGGATGTGCTGCACATCATCGCCCAGAAGAGCCAGATCCCGGTCATCGCCGACATCCACTTCCAGCCGAAGTACGTGTTCCAGGCCATCGACGCCGGCTGCGCCGCGGTGCGCGTGAACCCCGGCAACATCCGCCAGTTCGACGACAAGGTCGGCGAGATCGCGAAGGCCGCGAAGGATGCCGGCGTCTCACTCCGCATCGGCGTGAATGCGGGCTCGCTCGACAAGCGTCTGCTCGCCAAGTACGGACGCGCGACCCCGGAGGCGCTCGTCGAGAGCGCTGTGTGGGAGGCGAGCCTGTTCGAGGAGCACGACTTCCACGACTTCAAGATCTCGGTCAAGCACAACGACCCCATCGTCATGGTGAAGGCGTACCGGATGCTCGCGGAGCGGGGCGACTGGCCGCTGCACCTCGGCGTCACCGAGGCCGGCCCCGCATTCCAGGGCACGATCAAGTCGGCGACCGCGTTCGGGATCCTGCTCTCGGAGGGCATCGGCGACACGATCCGCGTGTCGCTGTCGGCGCCCCCGGCCGAAGAAGTGAAGGTCGGCCACCAGATCCT
>JAEYUT010000064.1 GCA_023432305.1 Actinomycetes bacterium | reverse complement strand
AGGCAGGTTCGGGTATTCCTCGCCGAGGCGCACGAGCAGCTGACGGAGGCCGTCGGGGTTGATCTCCCAGCCCATCGCCGTCTGCGGGAGGCCGCGCGTGGGGCCGGTGATGAACTCCGAGCCGACGAACCAGTTCGATGTCTTCTTCTCCGTGGGGCGCAGGCCCTTCGGGTGGTCCGCGGGGAGCGGATGCCCTGACACGTTGTCGTCGTGGTAGTGGTTCACGCCGAGGAAGTCGATCTCCTGGTGGATCGTCTCGAGATCGCCGTCGTGGATCAGCTCCTCGAAGCGGTGCTCCGTGACGTCCTCGAGGAAGTCGGCCGGGTACGAGCCGCGAAGGATCGGATCCATGTAGGCGCGGTTCCAGATCGCGTCGAGGCGGCGGGCCGCGTCGAGGTCGACCGGGTCGGTCGGGTCGTTGGGGATCGCGTTCGTGAGGTTGAGCGTGATGCCGAGCTCCTGGGCGCCGCGCGAACGCAGCTCCTTCACGGCGAGACCGTGAGCGAGGTGCTGGTGGTGGAGGGCGGCGAGGCCTGCGCGCGGCTCCTGGCGACCGGGGGCGTGTTCGCCGCCCACGTAGCCGATGAGCGACGAGCACAGCGGCTCGTTGAACGTCGTCCAGTGGTCGACGCGGTCCCCGAGCTTCTCGTGCACCGCGATCGCGTAGTCGAGGAAGCGCTGCGCGGTGTCGCGGTTCGCCCAGCCGCCGGTCTCCTCGACCGCCTGGGGGAGGTCCCAGTGGTACAGCGTGAGCCAGGGGAGGATCCCGTGGGCGAGGAGCTCGTCGACGAGTCGGCTGTAGAAGTCGAGGCCCTTCGGGTTGACGGGCCCGTCGGCGGGCTTGACGCGCGCCCAGCTCACCGAGAACCGGTACGAGTCGAGGCCGAGGGACTTCATGAGCTGAACGTCCTGCGGCATGCGGTGGTAGTGATCCACCGCGACCGAGAGGTCCTCGCCGTTGGCGATGTTGCCGGGGGTCTTCGCGAAGTGGTCCCAGATGGAGTCGAGCTTGCCGTCCTCATGGGAGGCGCCCTCGATCTGCGCGGCTGCGGTCGCGGCACCCCAGAGGAACCCGTCCGGCCAGTGGAAGCCGTCGGGGAGAGCCAGAGCCATCAGCCCTTCACCGCCCCGGACATGATGCCGGCGATGAGCTGCTTGCCCGCCAGGAGGAAGAGGATGAGCAGCGGGATGATCGAGAGCACCGCACCCGTCAGCACCATCGAGAAGTCGGGCGTGTGCCCTCCGGAGGCCGCGAGCGACGCGAGCGCCGTCTGCACGCTCGGGTTCTTCGGACCGAGCACGAGGAGCGGCCACAGGAAGTCGGTCCAGGTGCCCATGAAGATGAACAGACCGAGCACGGCCATGGCGGGACGCGCCGACGGGATCGCGACGTGCCAGAAGGTGCGCCACATCGAGGCGCCGTCGACACGGGCGGCTTCGATGAGCTCGTCCGGGATGACGTCGACGAGGTACTGGCGCATGAAGAACACGCCGAAGGCGCTCACGAGGCCCGGGATGATCACAGCGCCGAGGGTGTTGGTGAGCTTGAGCTCCGCGACGACCATGAACAGCGGGATGATGCCGAGCTGCGTGGGGATCGCCATGGTCGCGATGACGGCGACCATGAGCGGGTTGCGGCCCTTGAAGCTCAGCTTCGCGAAGGCGTAGCCGGCGAGCGTCGAGAAGAACACGACCGAGACCGTGATCGTTCCCGAGATGATCACGCTGTTGAGCAGCGCCTTGGCGAAGTCGACCGTCTCGAACACCTTGACGATGTTCGTGAGGAAGTTCGGCCCGGGGATGACCACCGGGGGCACTGCGTTGATGTCGGATGCCTGGCGCGAACCCATGACGAACGACCACCACAGGGGGAAGACGGCGCCGAGGAAGAACGCGGAGAGCAGACCGTAGGTCAGCCAGCCCGGCTTGTCGTAGAAGCGCGCCTTGCGCTTCTTGATCTCACGGTCGTCGGCGGGCTGGATCGCCTCGCGACGGGTGCTGGGGTTGATGGTCGTGGTCACTTGCGGCCCCCGATTGCACGGTAGGTGGGTGCGGCCTTGGGTGCGCGCACTTTCTTGATGTCCTGGCTGGCGATGGTGCGCGAGATCGCGTAGTTCAGCAGCCCGACGAGGATGACGATGACGAAGAGGATCCACGCGGTGGCTGCGGCGCGGCCGAAGTCGCGGCGCGGGAAGGCCATCTCGTAGAGGTAGAGCACGATCGTCTGGAACTGACGGTTCGCCCCGCCGTTCGACTGACCGTCGAAGAGCTTGGGCTCGGTGAAGATCTGGAGACCGCCGATGGTGGCCGTGATGACCACGAAGATCATCGTGGGGCGGATCATCGGGATCGTGATCGAGAAGAAGCGGCGCACGCGGCCGGCGCCGTCGAGGGCAGCCGATTCGTAGACGTCGCGCGGGATGGCCTGCATTGCCGCGAGCAGAATGAGCGCGTTGTAGCCGGTCCAGCGCCAGTTGACCATCGTCGCGATGGCGATGTGCGACGGGAGGACATCGAAGCCCCAGCGGATCTCGGGGAGGTCGAGCACCTCGAGAAGCCCGGCGATGGGCCCGCCGTGCTGGTTGAAGATCTGGGTGAAGATCACGGCGACGGCGACGGGCGCTGCGATGTAGGGCAGCAGGATGCTCATGCGCCAGAAGGTGCTCGCGCGGATCGCCTGGTCGAGCACCGCGGCGATGATCGTGGCCATGATGAGCTGCGGCACGGCCGACAGCAGGAAGATGCTGAACGTGTTCGTGAACGCGTTCCAGAACATCGGGTCGGTGAGGACGGACTCGTAGTTCGCGAGTCCCACGAAGTCGCCCTGGCCCTTGAGCAGGTGCCAGTCGTAGAGGGACACGTTGACCGTGTAGATGATGGGGAAGAGCCCCAGCGCCGCGAACATGATGAAGAACGGCGAGATGTAGATGTACGGCGAAGCCTTGAAGTCGAAGTTCGAGAGCTTCTGCCGGAACGTCAGCGCGGTGGCTGAGCGTCCTGCTTGGAGAGTGCTCATCGGCGTTCCTATCTGAATGGTGCGGTGGCGGGCGTGTGCGGCAGGTGCTGGGGGTGAAAGCGGCCCCCGGGTGTGGTGCCCCGGGGGCCGCTCTCGTGTGGTGGGTGTCAGCCGACGAGCTGCTCGAGCAGCGTCAGGGCTTCGTTCCAGGCGGTGTCACCATCGGTGATCTCGCCCTGGCCGATGCGGTCGAGGACCGGTCCGAAGACGTTGTCCTGGATGACCGAGTCCTCCGGTCCCTTGACCTGGGCGATGACGCCCTGGGCGCGGTTGGTGAAGATCTCGCCGACGGGAGCGTCGTTGAAGAACGCGTTCACCGAGCTGGCGACGAGCTCCTGACCCTCGAGGGTCGAGGGGAAGGGGCCAGCGGCCTCGAACGCAGCAGCCTGCTGCGCGGGAGCGGCGAGCCAGAGGGCGAGCTTCGCAGCCTCCTCCTTGTGCTCGCTGGACTCGGAGACGCCGAGGAAGGCGCCACCCCAGTTGGCCGCGCCGCCCGGGAGGACGTCAGCGAAGTCCCAACCGGTGCCGGTCGTGCCGGCGTCGTAGTAGCCGCTCACGACACCGAGCATCCA
>JAEYUT010000333.1 GCA_023432305.1 Actinomycetes bacterium | reverse complement strand
CTCACGCCCGCGCGCGAGGCGATCGCCTCGACCGTGAGCGCGTCGTAGCCGATCTCGGCGACGAGCGCAGCGGTCGCCTCGAGCACAGCCCTCCGCGACGCCTCGCTGCGGGGGCGTCCGGAGCGGCGGGGAGTGCGCATGGCTCCAACTTAGGTCAGCGGCATGCGCCAAGCCCCATTACGAGACATAATGTCTCGTAATTACTCTCACCATCGAGGAGCATCACATGGCGAACACCGCCGTCATCACCGGAGGAACCGGAGGCATGGGCCTCGCGACCGCCAAGATCCTGGGCCGCGATCACCGCATCGTGCTCGCCGACCTCAGCCAGGAGCGCATCGACGCAGCTGTCGCCGAGCTGACAGCCGAGGGCATCGACGCCAGCGGCCAGGTCTGCGACATCACTGACCGCGCCTCGATCGAGGCCCTGTTCGACGCCGCCGAGAAGGGCGGCCATGTGCGCGCCGTCGTGCACACTGCCGGAATCAGCCCTCAGATGGGCAGCGCCGAGAAGGTCGCGCACATCAACGGCTCGGGCACCGTCAACATCACGCTCGCCTACCTCGCGCGTGTGCAGGAAGGCGATGCGCTCGTCAACGTCGCCTCCATGTCGGGCCACCAGCTGCCCGGACTCCTCATTCCGAAGGGCGCGTTCCGCAAGGCCGAGACCGACCCGGCGACCTTCGAGAAGGCGATCGTGAAGCGCGCCGGCATCGCCAAGAAGATGAAGTCGGGTCTCGCGTACGCCATCTCGAAGACCTTCGTCATCTGGTACGTGCGCCAGAAGGCCGGCGCGTTCGGCGCGAAGGGAGCCCGCATCGTCTCGGTGTCGCCCGGCAACTTCGACACCGCCATGGGGCGACTCGAGAAGGACCACGGCGGCGAGGCCATGATGAAGACCGCCGCGATCAAGCGCTTCGGCAAGCCGGAGGAGATCGCCGCAGCGCTCGCCTTCGCCGCGAGCGAAGCAGCCGGATACCTCACCGGCGTCGACATCCTCATGGACGGCGGCGTGATCACCGGCCAGCAGGTGGCCAAGGGCAAGTAGGCCCGCATGCACGAGGGCCCCGGCGCTGTGCCGGGGCCCTCGTGCATGTCGCATGTGTGGCGACGCGGTCAGATCCGTCCGTCGTTGAGGATCGCGACGACGTCGCACTGCACCTTCGAGCCGCCGTCGAGCATCGCAGCCATCGCCTGGCGTGCCGGTCGGTCAGCGGGCGATGGGAACATCGCCTCCCACTCGCGGTTGAGAGCGTCGCGGTCACGGTAGTCGGCCAGCCAGAACGTCAGCTTGGCGATGTCGCCGATCGAGCCGCCGACCGCATCCATGAGCTCCCGGATGCGCTCGAAGACGTTCGCCATCTGCTCCTCGAGCGTGTCGGGCATCGTGAGCGACCTCGGATCACGACCCGTCAGCACCCCCGAGTGCACGAACGGCCCGATGCGACTCGCCACCGGAACCGGGTTCCGATGGGCGAACCCTTCGAGGTAGATGCTCTCGCGTGCACCCACGGTCACGGCTCCGGGACGACGGTGTTCTCGATGAATCCGAGGCCCTCGATCTCGGCGCGTACGACATCACCCACCTTCAGGAAGTTGCCCGTGGGGGCGCCGATACCGCTCGGCGTGCCGGTTGCGAGGATGTCGCCCGGTTCGAGGGTGAAGACCTGCGACAGATACGCGATCTGCTCGTAGATGTTGTAGATCATGTCGTCGGTGCGGTGGCGCTGGCGCTCTTCGCCGTTGACGGTGAGCACCATCTCCAGGTTCAGCGGGTCGGCGATCTCGTCATCCGTGGTGAGCCACGGGCCGATCGGGCCGTGCGTGTCGAACGACTTGCCGAGGGTGAAGGTGGGCGAGAGCTTCTGCAGCCAGTCGCGCACCGAGACGTCGTTCGCGACCACGTACCCGGCGATGTACTGGCGGGCATCCTCGACGGAGACGTGCTTCGCGCGCTTCCCGATCACGACGCCCAGCTCGATCTCGTAGTCGAGGGCCTTCGAGACCCGCGGCAGGTTGATGTCGCCGTAGGGCGCGTTCAGGCAGCTCACCTGCTTGTTGAACCAGAACTGGCTGGTGGGTGTGGGGATGCCCGCCGCGGCCGCCTCGGCGGCGTGCTCCTTGTAGTTCATGCCGATGCCGAGGTACTTCGAGGGCGCGTCGACGGGCGCCTCGAGCACGACATCCGCGAGCGGGATCGCGGGGCCGGCGGCGGCGAGGATCGCGTCCGCCAGCGCGGGGAGCTCCGGGAGGATCGCGCGGAGCGACGTGCCGACGCCCGGCACGTCCGAGATGTCGACGAGCGCATCCCCGTCGACGCGGCCGAGGCGGACGGGGCCGTCGGCGATGCGGTAGCGGGCGATCTTCATTCGGGGGTCCCTTCGTCGGTGGGGGTGGAGTCGGTCTGCTCGGACGGCAGCGGGGGCCAGGCGAGCTCGCCGTTCGGCGTCATCTGGAAGCTCACGAAGCGCCATACGCCGTCGGGGTCGCATCGCAGCACCTGGGTGGCGACGCCGCCGAGGGTGCGCTCGCCGCCGCCGTCCTTGCGCAGGCGGTTGCGGATGGGGCCTGTGATGATGGCCGTGTC
>JAEYUT010000253.1 GCA_023432305.1 Actinomycetes bacterium | reverse complement strand
CACGGAGCGCGTACTCGCGTGGCTCGCGCGCCGCTCGGCCGATGCGGGAGCGACCGGATGATCGCCCCCTACCCTGTGCTCGCGGTCGCGATCATCGTCATCGCGCTCATCATCCGTGTGCTTCTCGGCGCACGCGCGGCGCGCCTCGGCCACCCGATCCCGGTGGCGCCGACCGTGATCGCCACCGCGATCCTGCTGGTGCTGACGATCATCTTCGACAACCTGATGATCGCGGCCGGGCTCATGCGCTACTCGCCCGACGAGATCTCCGGCGTCATGCTCGGACTCGTGCCGATCGAGGACCTCTCGTACCCTGTGGCGGTGGCGATCCTCATGCCTGCCCTCTGGCACCAGCCCCGCAAGGCCGCGCATGAGTGAGCGCCGCACGCCGCTCGCAATGCGGCTGTTCGTGTCGTCGCGTCCGCTCAGCTGGATCAACACCGCGTACCCGTTCGCGGTCGCGGTGCTCGCATCGGGCGGCTCCATCGACGCCGCGTGGATCATCGGGACGCTCTTCTTCCTGATCCCGTACAACCTGCTCATGTACGGCATCAACGATGTATTCGACTACGCGTCCGACCTCGCCAACCCGCGCAAGGGCGGCGTGGAGGGCGCGCTGCTGCCCGCCGAGACGCACCGCGCGGTGCTGTGGTGGTCGGTGCTGCTGCCGGTGCCGTTCGTGGTGGCCCTGGTGGCGCTCGGCTCGCCGCTGTCGTGGCTCGTGCTCGCGATCGTGCTCTTCTTCGTGGTGGCGTACTCGGCACCCGGACTGCGCTTCAAGGAGCGCCCGGTGCTCGACTCGTTCACCTCGGCGATGCACTTCATGGGACCGGCCGCGTACGGCCTCTCGCTCACCGGGCACCCGCTGGATGTTCCGATCACGGCGATGCTCGTCGCGTTCACCCTGTGGGGCATGGCGTCGCACGCGTTCGGCGCGGTGCAGGACATCGTGCCGGATCGCGAGGGCGGCATCTCATCCGTCGCGACCGTGCTCGGCGCGCGCTGGACGGTGCGCGGAGCGATCATCGCGTGGGTGTGCGCGGGCCTGCTGATGCTGCTCGTGCCGTTCCCAGGCAGCGTAGCTGCGCTCTTCGCGATCCCCTACGTGTGGCTCGCGTGGCCGTACCGCAACGTGTCGGATGCGGAATCGTGGCGCGCGAACGGCGGCTGGCGGCGCTTCCTCGCGGCCAACTACGCCGTGGGCTTCGGGGTGACGATGCTCTTCATCTGGTGGGCGCTCGCACGGTGACGCGCACAGGGCCGCTGCGCCGCTAGGATCATCCCATCCGGATCCGATCTGATCCGTGCGATGTCGCTCCCGCCATGAGGTTCGACTCTCTCCGAGAATGCCCCTGCCCGCATCCCGAAGGTTCTCATGGCCCGCCGATTCGCCTCCCTCGCCCTCGTTCCCGTTCTCGCGCTCGTCGGGTGCTCAGCACCCGGTGCCGCGGCGCCGTCCCCGACGCCGGAGCTCGACCGGTACCCGCTCACGATCCAGAACTGCGACCGCGACACCGTCATCTCCGCTCCGCCGCAGCGCGTCATCGCGATCAAGTCGACGTCGCTCGAGATGATGCTCGCGCTCGGTCTCGCCGACCGGGTGGCGGGCACCGCCTACCTCGACGGCCCCGTGCCGGAGGTGTGGGCGGAGGCCGCGGAGGGCATCCCCTCGCTCGCTGACAAGATGCCGACGCCGGAGACGGTGCTCGACGTCGCCCCCGACCTCGTCTACTCCGGCTGGGAGTCGGCATTCACCGCCGAATCCGCGGGCACGCGCGACGAGCTCGCGGCGCTCGGCGTCGCCAGCTATGTGCAGCCTGCCGCCTGCCAGAGCGCAGGGGCCCCCGAGACGCTCGACTTCGAGGAGGTGTTCCGCGAGATCGAGCAGGCCGGCGCGATCTTCGGGGTGCCCGAGCGCGCGGCGGACCTCATCGCCGAGCAGCGAGCCCAGCTCGCGGAGCTCACCCCGCTGGAGAGCGCACCGAGCGCCCTCTGGTGGTCGTCGGCGATCGACATCCCGTTCGTCGGCGCAGGGTCGGGTGCCCCGGCGATGGTCATGGAGGCGGTTGGGCTCGAGAACATCGCGGGCGATATCGACGCCACCTGGACCCCGCTCGGCTGGGAGACGATCATCGCGGCAGACCCCGACGTGATCGTCGTCGTCGACTCGCTGCGCAATCCCGCCTCCGGCAAGATCGAGCACCTCCGCAGCAACCCGGCGACCGCCACTCTCGACGCCGTCGTGCACGAGCGCTTCGTGATCGTGCCGTTCGCAGCGGGCGAGGCGGGCGTGCGCAGCGTCGACACCGCAGAGAGCGTGCTCACGCAGCTCGCGGAGCTGGGCATCAGGTGAGCCGTGCCGTCGTCGCCGCGGTCGTGCTGACGGCCGCGCTCGTCGCGTCGATCACGATCGCCGTGACGTTCGGCGCCGCCGACATCTCGGTGTCGGATGTGTGGGGGTCGATCTGGTCGCATGCGACCGGATCGGCATCCCCGCTCTCCCCGGTGCGCGACGGCATCGTATGGCAGCTTCGCCTGCCGCGCGTGCTGACAGCGGCCGCCGTGGGCGCGGGTCTCGCGCTCGTCGGCGCCGTGATGCAGGCGGTCACGCGCAACCAGCTCGCCGATCCGTACCTGCTGGGGCTCTCGGGGGGCGCATCGTTCGGGGCGGCCTCGGTGCTGCTCCTGGGCGCTGCCGTGCTGCTGCCGGTCGCGGCGTTCGCCGGCGCGATGGTCGCACTCGTCGCCACGCTCGCCCTCGCGAGCGCGTTCGGTCCGCTCACCCCCACCCGCACGGTGCTCGCCGGTGTCGCCGTGTCGAGCTTCGCCACGGCTCTCACCAGCTTCGCGATCTTCTGGAACGCGACGGGCGACTCCTACCGCGAGATCCTCGGCTGGCTGCTCGGCTCTCTCGCCGCGGCTCGCTGGCCCGAAGCTCTGCTCGCGCTCGTCGCGGTGGCGGCGATCGGCATCCCGCTCATGCTGTCAGGCCGCACGCTCGACGCCTTCGCGTTCGGCGACCGCTCGGCGGCATCCCTCGGCGTGCCCGTCGCGGGGGTGCGCTGGACGCTCCTCGGCGCGAGCGCCTTGCTCACGGGCGCGCTGGTCGCGGTGAGCGGCTCGATCGGCTTCATCGGCCTCGTCCTCCCCCACGCGGTGCGCCTGCTCACGGGGCCCGGCAACCGGGCGCTGCTGCCGCTGTCTGCTCTCGCGGGGGCGGTGTTCCTGGTGTGGGCCGACACGATCGCCCGCACCGCCTTCGAGCCGCGGGAGCTGCCCGTCGGCATCATCACCGCGCTCATCGGCGCCCCCGTGTTCGCGGCTCTGCTGATGCGCCGCCGGAGTCAGGCATGACCGCCCAGGCGGGCGCCGTGGAGGTGCGCGACACCACGGTGCGGATCGGCGACCGGACGCTCGTGGATCGCGTGTCGTTCGATGCGCCGATCGGCGGCTTCACGGCGCTCGTCGGCCCGAACGGCGCCGGCAAGTCCACGCTGCTGCGTGCGATCGCCGGGGTGGAGC
>JAEYUT010000224.1 GCA_023432305.1 Actinomycetes bacterium | reverse complement strand
GTTCACAGCTTCGAGGATCTGGCTGCGGGTCGTGTTGTCGACGCGCACCTTGATGAGCAGGTGCTCGCGGTGCACCGACTGCGTCGGGTCGAGCTCGACGATCTTGATGACGTTGACGAGCTTGTTGAGCTGCTTGGTGACCTGCTCGAGCGGCAGATCCTCGACATCGACGACGACGGTGATGCGGCTGAGTCCCTCGATCTCGGTCGGGCCGACCGCGAGCGAGTTGATGTTGAAGCCGCGGCGGGCGAACAGCCCCGCGACGCGCGTGAGCAGACCGGGCTTGTCCTCGACCAGGAGGGAGAGCACGTGGTGCGACATGTGTTCTTACTCCTCTTCCCACGCCGGCGCGTGTTCGCGGGCGTACTGGATCTGCGAATTGCCGAGCCCCTGCTGGACCATCGGCCACACCATGGCGTCGCGGCTGACGACGAAGTCGATGACGACGGGGCGGTCGTTGGTCTCGAGCGCGAGCTTGATGGCCGGGTCGATCTCCTCGGGCTTGGTGACGCGGATGCCGAGGGCGCCGTAGGCGTCGGCGAGCTTCACGAAGTCGGGGACCATCCGCGTCTTGTTCTCACCGTCGAGCGAGCCCGTGTTGAGGTCGGTGAACGAGTAGCGGCCTTCGTAGACGAGGGCCTGCCACTGACGCACCATGCCGAGCGACGAGTTGTTGATGATCGCGACCTTGATCGGGATGTCGTTGATCGTGCAGGTGGCGAGCTCCTGATTGGTCATCTGGAAGCAGCCGTCGCCATCGATCGCCCACACGACGCGGTCGGGCTGGGCGACCTTGGCGCCCATCGCGGCGGGCACCGAGTAGCCCATGGTGCCGGCGCCGCCCGAGTTGAGCCAGGCGTTCGGGCGCTCGTACTTGATGAACTGCGCCGACCACATCTGGTGCTGTCCGACGCCTGCGGCGTAGACGGCCTCGGGGCCGGAGAGCTCGCCGATGCGCTGGATGACGTGCTGCGGAGACAGCAGGCCGTCGTCGGGCTCGGTGTAGCCGAGGGGGTAGTTGGCGCGCAGCTGATTGAGGCGCGTCCACCAGTCGGAGAGGTCGGACTTCTCGTCGACGCCGGTGAAGGCGTCGATGAGGTCGATGATGACCTCGCGCGCATCGCCCACGATCGGCACGTCCGCGTGGCGGATCTTGCCGATCTCGGCGGGGTCGATGTCGACATGCACGACCTGGGCGTCGGGAGCGAACTCGGAGACCTTGCCGGTGACGCGGTCGTCGAATCGGGCACCGAGCGACACGATGAGGTCGGATTCCTGCAGCGCGAGAACCGCGGGAACGGCGCCGTGCATGCCGGGCATGCCGAGGTGCTGCGGGTGCGAGTCGGGGAATGCGCCGCGCGCCATGAGCGTGGTGACGATGGGCGCGCCGGTGAGCTCGGCGAGCTTCAGCAGCTCGGCCGAGGCGCCCGAGCGGATGACGCCGCCGCCCACATAGAGCACGGGACGCTCGGCCGCGGCGATCATCTCGGCCGCTGCCTGGATCTGCTTGCCGTGCGCCTTCATGACGGGGCGGTATCCGGGGAGTTCGACCTTCGGCGGCCACACGAACGGCGCGGACTTCTGCTGAGCGTCCTTGGTGATATCGACGAGCACGGGACCGGGGCGGCCCGTGGTGGCGATGTGGTACGCCGCCGCGAGGGTCGCCGGCACCTGCGCCGGGTCGGTCACGAGGAAGCTGTGCTTGGTGATCGGCATGGTGATGCCGACGATGTCGACTTCCTGGAACGCGTCGGTTCCCATGGAGGTGGAGAACACCTGGCCGGTGATCGCGAGGAGCGGCACCGAGTCCATGTAGGCGTCGGCGATCGCGGTGACGAGGTTGGTGGCTCCGGGGCCGGAGGTCGCGATGCAGACGCCGAGCTTGCCCGACGCGGACGCGTAGCCTTCGGCGGCGTGCCCGGCACCCTGCTCATGCCGCACGAGGATGTGGCGGATGGCGGTCGATGCCATGAGCTCGTCGTAGAAGGGCATGATCGCGCCGCCCGGGAGGCCGAAGACGTCGGTGATCCCGAGCTTCTCGAGGCTCGCGAGAACGAGACCCGATCCCGTCATGACGGGCGTCGCGTCGCGCTTGGCGGCAGACGGAGGCGCGGATGGGGCAGGTGAAGATGTCATGGATGACCTTCCGGCTAATTCGCAGTCAGTGGGAACCAGGGCGTGGAACGCGCGAATGACGCCGGAGCCCTGATCAGATGCCGACGACCGCTGGTGTCGCGGTCGACGCCCACGCCAGGACTGGTTGTGCCACCCGGGTGTCTATCGGTGCCCATGCTATCCGATCATTCATGCCGTCATGTTCCCGCGACCGAGGGATGCGGAGCGGGGGTGCCGAGCTGCAGCCCGACACCCCCGCTTCGCGGTGCTGAGGCTCAGCCCGTGACGGCGCCTTCGGCGGCCGAGCGGACGAGCTTGGAGTACTTCGCGAGCACACCGCGCGTGTAGCGCGGCGGGAGCGGCTCCCAGCCTTCGCGACGTGCGGCGAGCTCCGCCTCGTCGACGAGCAGCTCGATGGAGCGCGCGGCGATGTCGACGCGGATGCGGTCGCCGTCCTTCACGAACGCGATCGGTCCGGCGTCGACAGCCTCGGGCGCGATGTGGCCGATGCAGAGTCCGGTCGTGCCGCCCGAGAAGCGGCCGTCGGTGAGCAGCAGCACGTCCTTGCCGAGGCCCGCGCCCTTGATGGCCGCGGTGATGGCGAGCATCTCGCGCATGCCGGGGCCGCCCTTGGGGCCCTCGTAGCGGATGACGACGACATCGCCCTTCTGGATCTGACCCTCGGTGAGGGCGTCCATCGCGGCGCGCTCGCGGTCGAACACGCGCGCGGGGCCCTCGAAGGTGGCGGCGTCGAAGCCGGCCGTCTTCACGACCGCGCCCTCCGGCGCCATCGTGCCGTGGAGGATCGTGAGGCCGCCGGTCTCGTGAATGGGGTTGTCGAGCGTGCGCAGCACGTCGCCGTCGAGCGGCGGGATGGACCCGATGTCGGCGAGGTTCTCGGCGAGCGTCTTGCCCGTGACGGTGAGCGCGTCGCCGTGCATGAGACCCGCGTCGAGGAGCGCCTTCATGAGCACGGGGAGGCCGCCGCGGCGGTCGACGTCGTTCATGACGTAGCGCCCGAAGGGCTTGAGGTCGCCGATGTGGGGCACCTTCGCGCCGATGCGGTTGAAGTCCTCGAGGGTGAGGTCGACCTCGGCCTCGTGCGCGATCGCGAGCAGGTGCAGGACGATGTTGGTCGAGCCGCCGAGCGCCATGCCGACCGCGATCGCGTTCTCGAACGCCTTCTTGGTGAGGATCTGGCGCGCGGTGATGCCCTTGCGCAGCAGCTCGACGACGGCCTCGCCGGAGCGGTGCGCGTAGTAGTCGCGACGGCGGTCGTAGCTGGGCGGCGACGCGGATCCGGGGATCGAGAGTCCGAGCGCCTCCGCGACCGACGCCATCGTGTTCGCGGTGTACATGCCGCCGCAGGCACCCTCACCGGGGGCGAAGGCGCACTCGATCGCGTGGGCGTCCTCTTCGGACATGATGCCCGCCTTGACACCGCCGACCGCCTCGAAGGAGTCGATGATCGTGATGTCCTTCTCGGTGCCGTCGGACAGGCGCACCCAGCCGGGCGCGATCGATCCGGCGTAGAGGAAGACGGAGGCGAGGTCGAGACGCGCGGCAGCCATGAGCATGCCCGGGATCGACTTGTCGCAGCCGGCGAGCAGCACCGAGCCGTCGAGGCGCTCGGCCTGCATGACGGTTTCGACGCTGTCGGCGATGACCTCGCGCGAGACGAGCGAGAAGTGCATGCCCTCGTGGCCCATCGAGATGCCGTCCGAGACCGACACGGTTCCGAACTGCAGCGGGTAGCCGCCTCCCGCGTGCACGCCCTCCTTCGCCGCCTGCGCGAGACGCGACAGCGACAGGTTGCAGGGGGTGATCTCGTTCCACGAGCTCGCGATGCCGATCTGCGACTTGTTCCAGTCGGCATCGCCCATGCCGACGGCACGCAGCATGCCGCGGGACGTGGTCGCCTCGATGCCGTCGGTGACGGTGCGAGAGCGGGGCTTGTGGTCGATGGGCGCGTTCGAGCCCGAGGTAGTGCTTTCCGCCATGCGTATGAGGTTACCCCCGCGCGGATGTTCGGGATGACGGCGCGTCAGAGGCCCAGGTGCGCGGCGCGGAGGTCGGCGAGCACGGTGAGGGTGCGCGCGACCTCGTCGGGCCCGGCGACCCGGAACCCGGCGAGGGTCTCGCCGTCACCCGACTTGAGCCCCATGTCGTGCGGCTGGAGCGCCGCGAACGCATCCTCGTCGGTGACGTCGTCGCCGGCGTAGAAGACGGCGTCGGCGGCGGTGTACCTGCGCAGATGCTCGACCGCCTCGCCCTTGGTCGTGGATCTCACGGCGAACTCGAGCACGTTCTTGCCTGTGCGGATGGTGAGGTCGTCGATCTCGGCCTGCGCCTCACGCAGCGCCACGAGGTGCGCGAGTCGGGAGTCGGCCTCGGTCGCGAGCCGCGTGTGCAGAGCGAATCCGGCGGGTTTCGCTTCGAGCCAGACGTCGTCGATGGAGTCGGCGACCTGGCTGAGCACCTCCTGCAGCACGTCCACCAGCTCGAGCTCCGCGGTGTCGAGGTTGACCCGAGCGCGCGGGTCGTCGAGTCGCAGCTCGATGCCGTGCGAGCCGACGAGCAGCGCCTCATCGGGCAGATCAGCGACCTCGATGAGCGAGGCGAGGGCGCGACCGGAGACGAGCGCGACGCGCGTGCGCGGCATCTCGAGCAGGCGCAGCACCGCCCGTCGCGCTTCCGGCAGTGCACGGGCCCTCTCGGGACGGTCGACTTCGGGTGCCAGGGTGCCGTCGAAATCGAGGGCGACGAGAAGCCGTCGCACGCCCGCCATCCGGCGGAGCTCCTCGACCAGATCCTCGGGGAGCGGGTCGGTCATGAACGCGCCGACCTCACGTCGTCCAGGGCGGAGAGGAACAGCGCAGACCAGCGGCCGACGTCATACTCCCGCACCCGGCGGCGCATGGCGCGCATCCGACGCCGACGTTCGCTTCGCGGCATCTGGATGGCGCGCATGATGGCGTCCTTGAGGCCGTCGATGTCGTGCGGGTTCACCTGCAGCGCGGTCTTCAGCTCATCGGAGGCGCCCGTGAACTCCGAGAGCACGAGCACGCCGTCCTCGTCGATGCGCGCCGCGACATACTCCTTCGCCACGAGGTTCATGCCGTCGCGGAGGGCGGTCACGAGCATCACATCGGCGGCGAGGTAGAGCGCGGCCATCTCCTCGCGCGGGTAGCCGTGATGCAGGTATCGCACGGCCGGCTTGCTGATGGTGCCGTAGTCGCCGTTGATGCGCCCGACGCTCAGCTCGATCTCATCACGCAGCTGGCGGTAGCTCTCCACGCGCTCGCGGGAGGGGGTCGCGATCTGCACGAGGGTGACATCCTCGACGGAGAGACGGTGCTCCTCCAGCAGCTCGCCGAAGGCCTTCAGCCGGTGCCCGATCCCCTTCGTGTAGTCGAGGCGGTCGACCCCGAGCAGCACCGTCGTCGGGTCGCCGAGGTCGCTGCGGATCTGCTTCGCCCGCTCCTGAACCTCGGGACGGTTCACGAGCTCCTCGAAGCCGGCGACGTCGATCGAGATGGGGAACGCCTTCGCGATCACGCGACGGTGCGGCGAGGCGTTCGTCTCCGGCACCTCGATGAGAGAGCCCTTGGTGGCATGCCCCTTGAGACGGCGCACGGCCTGCTGGAAGTTGCTCGCATCCATCGCCCGCTGGAACCCGATGACGTCGGCGCCGAGCAGCCCGTCGAGGATGCGGGTGCGCCACGGCAGCTGCGAGAAGATGCCGTACGCGGGGAACGGGATGTGGTTGAAGAATCCGATGGTGAGGTCGGGGCGGTCCTCGCGCAGCATCGCGGGCACGAGCTGCAGCTGGTAGTCGTGCACCCACACGGTGGCGCCGGTCTCGGCGGCCGCCGACGCCGCGTTCGCAAAGCGGCGGTTCACCTGCACGTAGCGCTCCCACCACACGCGGTGGTAGCTGGGCGAGGCGATGACGTCGTGGTAGAGCGGCCACAGCGTGTCGTTGCTGAACCCCTCGTAGTAGAGCTCCACATCGCACTCGGACAGCGGCACGGGGATGAGGCGGATGCCGTCGAGATCGAACGGCTCGATCTCGAGGTCCGGCTGCCCGGCCCATCCCACCCAGGCGCCATCGGCTTCTCGCATGACGGGTTCGAGCGCCGTGACGAGACCCCCGGGCGACGGCTTCCAGCCGGAGCTGCCATCGCTGTCGACGACGCGGTCGACCGGGAGTCGGTTGGACACGACGACGAAGCTGTAGGTCTCGTCGGCCATGCCTTCCACCGTACACAGACGATTCCTCACGCGCTGGATCGGTTCCGGGGGCTTGCTTTTGGACGAATCCTGTGACTTCGTGCGCGAGGGTGGGCGGGTGACTAGCGTGGAGATGTGATCTCCGTCGGCATGAGCACAACGTGCGTCTATCCGTTCGCTGTCGAGCACGCGTTCCGCATCGCTCGGCTCGCTGGCTTCGACTCGATGGAGATCATGGTGACGAACGATCCGGTCACCCAGGATGCCGAGAAGCTGCTCGAGATCAGCGCTCGCTACGATCTGCCGATCGCATCGATCCACGCTCCCGTGCTTCTGCTGACGACATTCGTGTGGGGCCGGGACCCGCAGGTGAAGCTCGAGAAGTCGGGCGAGCTGGCGGCTGCGGTCGGCGCGGATTCGGTGGTCGTCCATCCGCCGTTCCGCTGGCAGTCCGGCTACGCGCAGAACTTCGAGCGGATCGTGCGCTCGACGGCGGCGAACTCCGGCGTCGAGGTGGCGGTGGAGAACATGTTCCCCTGGACGGTGCGCGGCAGGGCGATGCAGGCGTACGCGCCGAGCCCGGATCCGCTCGACATGGATGTCGATGCGATGACGCTCGACTTCTCGCACGCGTCGCTGTCGGGTCTTGACGCTCTTGAGATCGCGAAGGCGATGGGCCCGCGGCTGCGGCACATCCACCTGTGCGACGGGGCCACATCGGCCGAAGATGGCGCGGTGCTCGACGAGCACCTGCTGCCCGGCGAGGGCACGCAGCCGGTCGCCGAGACGCTGCAGCATCTGGCCGAGATCGGGTGGCAGGGCAACGTCGTCGCCGAGGTGAGCCTGCGCAAGGAGAAGGATGAGGCGGTGCGCATCGAGCGTCTCGAGCAGACCGTGGCGTTCGCGCGCGAGCACCTCAGCCAGGAGCACGCCACCCGGGTGCCGCTCGAGAGCGACACGAACCTGCCGCTCAAGATCCGTCAGGCGCGGCGCGCACAGAAGCGCGCGGACCGCGCCTGACCGTCGCGGCTACGCGGTCGCAGGCAGCAGCAGAGCCCGTGCG
>JAEYUT010000216.1 GCA_023432305.1 Actinomycetes bacterium | reverse complement strand
GCACCACGCGGCGATCAACTTCGTCACCGTCGGCGGTCGGGATGTCGTCGCGCCGTGCTTCCTCGGCGCGGAACCCGCACTCACGGACACTCGGCCCCCGATCTTCGACGCGCGAGAGAAGCTTGCGATCGAGCTCGCGCAGTCGTTCACACCCGAGCAGCGTGCGAAGGCCGTCGTGTTCGAGTCTGTGCTCGACCCTGCGATGCCGGAGGGGCGCCTGCACCCTGCCGATGAGCGGCACGTCGCGGGCGCGTTCCGCGACAACCGTGTCGTGCCGTACGAGGGCATCCCCGTGTCCGAGTTCACGGATGTGCAGCGCGCCCTGCTGCGGCAGATCGTGGAGGACTTCCACCTGCTGCTGACTGCCCCCCAGCGGGCGGCCACCATGGAGGAGTTCGACGCGCACCTCGATGAGACGTGGTTCTCCTGGTACGGCGCGACTGACGGGTCGCAGCCCATCTACTTCCGCGTACAGAGTCCGGTGATC
The DNA here is from genome assembly GCA_023432305.1 of Actinomycetes bacterium. GTDB lineage: Bacteria > Actinomycetota > Actinomycetes > Actinomycetales > Microbacteriaceae > Homoserinibacter. The sequence goes on along the minus strand of JAEYUT010000216.1, from coordinate 4,235 downwards.
ATCGCCGAGCTCGACAACCATGCGGGTGTGTGGCTGAGTAACACCCTGCCAGCGCGCTTCCACGTGCACAGCACGCTGCGGCTGCCGAACGGCAACGACTACGGCAAGGCGTACATCCAGCGCATCGCCTCGCCGGAGGCCTGAGCCGCGTCAGTCCGGAGAGGCCGCCGTCCACCCGTCGGCGGTCTCTTCGACGACCTCGAGCAGGCGCGACAGCGACGCGCTCCGGCGGTCTCCGGCGCGCGTCACGACGAGCGCGCGCAGCGGCTCGGGTGGTGGGGCGAGCCGGTGCAGATCGACGCCGCCGCGGATGGGGCCTTCGGGATCCGGGATGAGCGCGACGCCGAACCCCGCCGCGACGAGCGGGAGCATCGTCTGGATGGTCTCGACGCTCCGGAGCGCATGCGGCACCACGCCGTGCGCCTCGAGGTAGTCGTCGATCGCCTCCGGAAGGCTCGCGAGTGCGGGGGTGCGTCGCGGAACCAGCAGGGGATGCTGGGCGATCGCCGCCGGGGAGACGCTCTCTCCCGGGAAGGTGCCGATGGGGGAGAGCGCGACGAGCGGCACCGCGCCCCAGTCGGTCACGCTGAACGATCCCTGCATCCGGTCTGCCACCTGCTCAGGGCGCGAGACGAGGATCGCGGCGGCATCCGCGGTGCCCTGCTGCAGCATGTCGAGCGCGGTCCAGGGCGGTGGATCGATGAGTCGAGCCTCGACGTCCGGGGCGATCCGCGCGAGACCCGCGAGCAGTCGCGGCACCCGCTGCCAGAGGAGCGCGGGCACCGCCGCGATCGTGAGCGTGCCGCGCGTGCCGGCGCCGAAGCCGGCGAGCGCGCGTTCGGTCTCCTCGACCTCGCCGAAGATCCGAGTCGAGGCGTCGAGCAGGTAGCGGCCCGCCGCGGTGGGCTCGACGCCTCGGGCCGTTCGCGTGAGGAGGATGACCCCCAGCTGGGCTTCTAGTCTGCCGATCGCGGCGCTCAGCGACGGCTGGGTGAGGTGGAGGCGCTGAGCCGCGGCGGTGAGCGATCCGGCGTCGACGGCGGTCTGGAAGGCGCGCAGCTGGCGCAGATCGAGGCGGGGTTCGGCCATCCACCAACCATAGACAGAACCTATGGCAGTGCAAGGAAATTCGGTCTTCCTCGATGACGGGCTGATCGCTTGACTGGGCGAAACGTCCTGTTCGAATGGAGTCGACGATGACCTTGCCGGTCTGGAACCAGAACCCGGAATTCGACATCACCCGTGCCAGCCACACGGTGCTGTCCGTGACCGACCTCGCCGCATCGCGTGATTTCTACCGCGATGTCGTGGGCCTTGTGGTCACCGAGGAGACCTCGGGCGCCGTCTACCTGCGCGGTCTCGAGGAGGCCTGCCACCACAGCCTCGTGCTCGAGGAGGCGAAGGAGGCGCACGCGCTCTTCGTCGGTCTGCGAGTGCGCACCGATGCCGACATCGTCGCCGCCGAGAAGTTCTGCAAGGACAACAATCTCCAGCACCGCCGCGTCGAGCGTCCGTTCCAGGGTGCGACGTTGCAGTTCCGCGACGCCGTCGGCACCCACATCGAACTCACGAGCGAGATGGAGGTCGTGCCGCGCAAGTACCAGGCGTTCGACGAGTGGGTGGCGGGCGCGCCGCAGCGCATCGACCACTACCAGGTCGTCACGTATGACGTGCAGAAGGCCACCGACTTCTGGTCGCACCTCGGCATGCGCATGTCGGAGTACACCGCCGCGGGTGCCGACGACGAGCTGTGGGGCGCTTGGCTCGAGGTCAAGGGCAACACCCACGATCTCGTGTTCACGAACGGCCGGGGCCCGCGCCTGCACCACTTCGCATTCGCGGTGCCCGACGCCTCTGCGATCATCCATGCCGCCGATGTGGCGGGTGCCCTCGGCAAGGGGCAGGAGATCGACCGCGGACCTGGTCGTCACGGCCTCAGCAACGCCCTCTTCCTGTACCTGCGCGACCCCGACCAGCACCGCATCGAGCTCTTCAACTCGCACTACCAGTTCATCGACCTCGAGACGCCGCCCATCCGCTGGGACGTCACAGACCCGCGCCGTGCGCAGCTGTGGGGCATGCCCGCCTCGAAGCGCTGGTTCTTCGAGGCGAGCGAGTTCCCCGACGAGGCGGTCAACGAGCCGACTCTGACGGCCAGCCCGCAGACGCTCGAGGATTTCCTCGGGATGCACTGAGGCTCCTGGGCCCGCGGACGCACTGGGGGGTCGGACGCGGGCCAGGATCGTATACGATCTGGCCAGGGACGCCGAAGGAGACGGACATATGACGGCTGAGACCACGACGCAGGCGATCGCCGACGCGCGCACGATCATCGCGGTGCACGTCGCGTACGCCTCGCGCGCCGACGAGCTCGGCCGACGTCCGTCCGCTCCCTCGTACTTCCTCAAACCCACGAGCACGCTCGCGGCATCCGGATCCGCGGTCGAGCGCCCCGCGGGCACCGAGCTGCTCGGCTTCGAAGGCGAGATCGCGCTCGTCATCGGCCGCGAGACGCATCGCGTCTCCGTCTCCGAGGCGTGGACCCATGTGCGCTGGGTGACTGCGGCGAACGACCTCGGCCTCCACGACCTGCGCACCGCGGATGCCGGATCCAACGTCCGCTCGAAGGGTCGCGACGGCTACACGCCGCTCGGCCCCGCGCTGCTCGACGCCGGCGCGCTCGACCCTGCCGCGATCCGCGTGCGCACCTGGCGCAACGGCGAGCTCGTGCAGGAGGACACCACGGGGGGCCTGCTCTTCCCGTTCGCGCAGATCATCGCCGACCTCTCGCAGCACCTCACGCTGCAGGCGGGCGACATCATCCTCACCGGCACCCCGGCGGGCGCCTCGGTGGCGCTGCCGGGCGACACCGTCGAGGTCGAGGTCGACGCACCCCACGCGGCGGGCACCCCCTCGACCGGGCGTCTCGTGACGACCGTCGTCGAAGGCCGGCACGACTTCGATCCGGCACTCGGATCGCTCCCTGCTGTCGACGACGCGCTGCGCATCAAGCTCTGGGGCTCCCGGCAGGCCGCCGGCCTCCCCGAGCCGGTGGCGCTCGACCCCGAGCTCAAGGCGAAGCTGCTGGCATGCCCCACCGCCGGCCTCTCGGCGCAGCTGCGTCGCCGAGGCCTCGACGACGTCACGATCGACGGCGTCCGCCCGCTGCACCCCGGCGCCAAGATGGTCGGCGTCGCACGCACCCTGCGCTTCATCCCCGCGCGCCCCGACCTGTTCGCGAGCCACGGCGGCGGCTACAACGCCCAGAAGCGCCTCTTCGACTCCGTCGGACCCGACGAGATCATCGTCATCGAAGCGCGCGGCGAATCCGGCTCCGGGACGCTCGGCGACATCCTCGCCATACGCGCGCAGGCCGCGGGTGCCGCGGGCATCGTCACCGACGGCGGCGTGCGCGACGTCGTCGCCGTCACCGCGGTGGGTCTCCCCGTCTACACCCGCGGCGCGCACCCTGCCGTCCTCGGGCGCAAGCACGTGCCGTGGGACACCGACATCACGATCGCGTGCGGCGGCTGCGCCGTGCAGCCCGGCGACATCCTCGTGGGCGATGCGGATGGCGTGGTCGTCATCCCACCCTCGATGGCCCACGAGATCGTCGATGCCGCCCTCGCTCAGGAAGCGGAGGACGCCTGGATCGCCGAGCGCGTCGCCGAGGGCGGCCGCGTCGAGGAGCTGTTCCCCATGAACGCAGCATGGCGGGCGCGCTTCGAGGCGGAGCGCGGCGCATGACCGTCGAGCTCGACAAGGCGCAGCGCGCGCGGCACCACATCAGCGACCGCATCCGATCGGGCGAGTACCCGCCCGGCAGTCGTCTGGTGCTCTCGACGATCGCCGCCGAGACGGGCATGAGTGCGGTGCCCGTGCGCGAGGCGATCCGGATGCTGCAGGCGGAGGGGGTGGTCACGTTCGAACACAACGTCGGCGCCCGCGTCGCGCACGTGGACGAGGCCGCGTACCTGCACATCATGCAGTCGCTCGCGGTGGTCGAGGGCGCCGCGACAGCGCTCGCCGCACCTGGACTGAGTGACGACGCCCTCGCCGAAGCCGACGCCGTCAACGGCGAGCTCTCAGCACTGCTCGACCACTTCGATTCGGTGCGCTACGCCGAGCTCAACCGTCGCTTCCACGAGATCCTCACGTCGACGTGCCCCAACCCGGAGCTCGTCGCGCTCGCGCGCGCCCAGCACGCGCGCCTCGTCACGGTGCGCGACGACAGC
>JAEYUT010000192.1 GCA_023432305.1 Actinomycetes bacterium | reverse complement strand
GCGCATGTTCTCGATCGCGCGGTAGGTCTCGTACGCCTCGTCCGTGGGAAGAACGAACTCGCCGTCGAGCTGAAGCGGGGGAAGGGACATGGTTGCTCCGTTGCGTTGTCGGGTCGGGTGAGGTCAGGACGCGGGCGTGATGAAGACGAACGCCTTGCGGATGGTTTCGTGGATCTCCCACTCGCCGTCGAAGCCGGCGGGGATGACGAACGTCTTGCCCGGCTCGAGCGCGAATTCGACGCCGTCGCGTCCGCGCAGGAGGCCTCGACCGCTGAGGATGGTGACGACCTCGTCGCGCGGCGACGGGATGGCGGTGAAGTGGCCGGGGGTGCCCTCCCACTGACCGAAGGTGCATGCGGGGTGGTCGACCCCGAGAGCCATGCGGCCGGCGGGGCTTCCCGCGATGATGCGCTCGGCGGCGAGGGGCTGGGGCTCGGCCCAGATGAGTTCAGGGGAGAACATGGGTTCCTTCCGGACGGCACTGTCGGACGCCGAACCACTCGGCCCCGATGTCGTATAGACAACTATAACTAAGCGCGATCACGCGATAAGCGGCGCCAGCGTGTCGCTCAGGCCGCGAGCAGCCAGGCGATGACCATGAGCACCGGCAGCGAGAGCAGGGTCGTGAGGAGCACCGCATCGCGCGCCACGACCTCTGCGGTCCGATAGCGCTGGGCGTAGTTGAAGACGTTCTGTGCCGTGGGGAGCGCCGCCAGCACCACCGCGACGAACAGGTGATGCCCGTCGAGCTGGAAGACGAACGCGCCCATCGCCCACGCGACCAGCGGCATGAACACGAGCTTCAGCACGAGAGCCACCACGACGTCGCGGCGGTGCCCCTTCGCATCCAGCACGCGACGGCCGTGCAGCGACATCCCGAACGAGATCAGGATCACCGGCACCGCGGCGGCGCCCACGAGAGCGAACGGCGCGACGACCGGCTCAGGCAGCTCGACACCCGAGATCGCCACCAGCAGTCCGAGCAGCGACGCGATGATGAGCGGGTTGCGCACCGGCTGGCTCAGGATCCGGCCCAGCGACACGCGGCCTGAGGTCGTGACATCGAGCACCCCGAGCGCGATCGGCGCGATCAGCACCAGCTGGAGCAGGATCACCGGGGCCGACGCCGTCGCATCCCCGAGCACGTAGACCGCCACCGGGATGCCGATGTTGTTCGCGTTGACATAGCCCGACGCCAGCGCGCCGATCGTCGCATCCGGAACCGGGCGCCGCCACACGGCGAGCGCACCCACGAGATACACGATGATCGCCGCGAGAGCCGCCACCGTGGCCGTCGGCAGCTGAACCGAGAAGAGCACCGCCACATCCGCTTCGGCGAGCACCGTGAACAGCAGCGCGGGCGACAGCACGAAGAACGCGAGCCGCGAGAGCACGCGATGGGCATCCGGACCGAGCAGATCGAACCGCCCCACCAGGTACCCGGCGGCGATGATGACGGCGATGATCGCGAACCCGACCAGCACACCCAGCACGCGTTGAGCCTATGCGAAGCGGAGACGTGCGCGGATCGTGCGTCTGCGCACGAATCGTGCGCGCAAGGCAACCCTCCGCCGGTCCGTTCTTCCTAGGCTCGGGGGCGAAAGGAGGCGCCATGACCACGCTCAGCCCCATCACGTCCATCATCGGAGAACCGGAGGTCGTCGAGGACGCCTCCACGGCCGAGCAGAGCACCGCCTGGGCGCAGCTCAAGGCCGCCGCCGAGGCCATCCGGCTCCTTCAGGATGCGGACGGCTCGATCCCCGACACCGCGCACCACGAGGCCGCCCGCTCGCACGTGCAGGCGATCGTCGCCGCCATCCGCGCCCTCGCGCCCGCCTTCCCGCACGACGCCGCCTACCTCGCGGCTCTCCCCCGCGACTTCGAGCGCTGGGTGTCGTCTGACTTCGCCGAACCCGACTTCCTCGACTCGCTCGCCGCCTTCTCCCCCGCCGACCACCGCGTCGACGGGCTGCGACACCTCGTCGTGTTCCCGATGTACACGCAGAACGGCTCGCCCGACCGCCTCATCGAGGCGCTCATCGTCGAGGTGATCTGGCCCGAGTTCATCGCGCACCTCGAAGAGCGCTACAGCAACAAGCTGTTCGTCTCGCTGCGGCTCATCGACTTCACCCCCGGCTATGACACCAACTCGGCGGTGCTGTTCCCGGAGACGGTCGCGATGCGCGAGATCCCCACCTTCACCTGGGGTGCGATCTTCCAGGACCGCGAAGCCGCGCGCTTCCGTCGCGTGACCGCCGCTGCGGCCGACATCACGAAGCTCGAGCTGCTGCCCTCGCAGCAGACACTCATCGCCGACCAGCACCTCGCCGAGGAGGTGTTCGTGATGTGGGACCTCATCCACGACCGCGCCCACATGCGCGGCGACCTGCCGTTCGATCCGTTCATGATCAAGCAGCGGATGCCGTACTTCCTGTACTCGCTTGAGGAGCTGCGCTGCGACCTGACGGCCTTCCGCGAGTGCGTCGACATCGCGCGCGACGAGACCCTCGACGAGCAGACCCGCGCCCACGCGGTGCATGTGCAGCACGCGATCCTCTTCGATCGCCTGTTCCGCTTCCCGCTCACCGGGTCGCGCGTGCGCAACTACGACGGGCTCGGCGGTCAGCTGCTGTTCGCGTGGCTGCACCAGAAGGGCGTGCTGCACTGGACCGACACCCAGCTCGCGTTCGACTGGGACGCCGTGCCCGCTGCGGTCATCGCGCTCTCCGACGAGATCAACGAACTGTACTGGCGCTCGATCGACCGGCCGAAGGCCACCCACTGGCTCGCGGCCTATGAGCTCATCCGCGGCTCCCTCGCCCCGCACCCCGCATCCGTGTGGGCGCGCGGCCTCTCGGACGAGATCCTCGCGGGACCCCTCAAGGGCTTCACGGATGCCGTGCTGGACGACGAGTTCCCGCTGTCGATGTTCTACGAGGCGCTGGGGAAGAAGATGACCGCGGTGATCGAATCGACGCGAGGCATCACCGGGAAGGACTGAGGCCGTGAAGGTCGTGGTGGTGACGGGCGCGACGGGCGAGGCCGGGCGGGCGGTGTGCGCCCGGCTCGCGGATCGCGGCGACACCGTCATCGCCGTCGGCACCGACGCGGGCCGGCTGCTGCCGGTGCATGCCGACGACCACCGCGTCGCGGATCTCACGGAGCTCGGTGCGGCGAAGGCGCTCGCGCGCTCGGTCGTGGAGGCCCACGGTCGCGTTGACGCGGTCGTGCATCTCATCGGCGGATGGCGCGGCGGCGACAGCCCGGAAGCCGACGCGTGGCTGCGTCCGCGGCTCGTCGACACGCTCGACAACGTCATCCGGGCGTTCGAGCCCGAGCTCGTCGCCTCCGAGGGTCGGCTGGCGATCGTCAGCTCGACGGCGGTGCACGGCGACGGGACGAACTCGTACACCCGCGCGAAGGCCGACGCCGAACGGCTCGTGCGCGGGCTCGGAGATCGACTCGACGACGCGGGAGGCGGCGCGACCGTCATCTTCGCGATCCGCTCGCTCGGCGAGGACGGCACCCCTGCGGCCGCCCTCGCCGAGCGCCTCGTCGGCTGGCTCGCCGCGCCGGTCGCGGATTCGGCGCGCATCGTCGTCTGACGCACCCGCACGCCGAAACGATCCGGTGACGCGGCACCAGTACGCTGACCCTATGACGCACAGGCGCGACATCGTGATCGTGGGGGGCGGCCACAACGCCCTCGTGTCGGCCGCCTATCTGGCCGGGGCTGGGCGCAGCGTGACGCTCCTGGAGCGCTCATCGCACCTCGGCGGCGCGGCCATCTCGACACCCGTGTTCCCCGGCGTCGATGCGCGCCTCTCGCGCTACTCCTACCTCGTGAGCCTGCTGCCGGAGCGCATCCGCGACGACCTGCGGCTCGACGTGCGCCTCGCGCGCCGCCGCTACTCCTCGTACACCCCGCTGCCGGGCGCCGATCGCGGTCTGCTCGTCGACACGGGCGACGCCGAGGCGACCGCGGCCTCGTTCGCGAGCATCGGGGCCGCAGGCGATTGGGATGCGTGGCGCGCGTTCGGTGACGACACCGCGAAGCTCGCCGCGGCGTTCTGGCCGACCGTCACCGATCCGCTGCTCACCCGCTCCGAGGCGCGTCGAGCTGTGGGAGACGATCGCGTCTGGGCGGAGCTCATGGAGGCTCCCATCGGCCGCACCATCGCCGAGCGCTTCGCGGACGACCTGGTGCGCGGTGTCGTGCTCACCGACGGCCTCATCGGCACCTTCGCACCCTCCATCGACGAGACCCTCGACGCCAACCGCTGCTTCCTGTACCACGTGATCGGCGGCGGAACCGGGCACTGGGATGTGCCCGTCGGCGGTATGGGCGCGGTGTCGGGCGCTCTCGTGCGCGCCGCCCGCGCGGCGGGCGCGGAGCTCGTGACGGATGCCGAGGTCACCTCCGTCTCGCCCGACGGCGAGGTCGTGTACCGCCACCGCGACGAGGAGCTGCGGCTCGCGGGCGAGACGATCCTCTCCGGGGTCGCCCCCTACGAGCTCGCGCGCCTCATGGGCGAGACCGCCGAGCGCCCCGAAGGCGCGCAGATCAAGGTCAACCTGCTCCTGAAGCGTCTGCCTCGACTGCGGGATCGGTCAGCGGATCCTGTGGCCGCGTTCGCGGGCACGTTCCACGTCAACGAGGGCTTCGCGCAGATCGACGCCGCCTACGCCGCGGCGACCGCCGGCTCGCTGCCCGAGCCGGTGCCGCTCGAGAGCTACTGCCACTCGCTCACCGACCCGAGCATCCTCTCCCCCGAGCTGCAGGCCGCCGGTGCGCAGACCCTCACCGTCTTCGCCCTGCAGGCACCCGACCGTCTGCTCGAGGGCGCCGACCTCGATGCGCGGCGCGCCGAGTTCCAGGAGGCCGTCATCCGCTCGCTCGACTCGGTGCTCGCCGAGCCGCTTGCGGACGTGCTGCTCGCCGATGGCGAGGGTCGGCCGTGCATCGAGACGGCGACGACGCGCGACCTCGAGCAGAGTCTGCGCATGACGGGCGGCAACATCTTCCATGGACCGCTGTCGTGGCCGTTCGCCGAGGATGACGCCGAGCTCTCCACGCCCGCCGAGCGCTGGGGCGTGGCGACGGCGCACGAGCGCATCCTCGTGTGCGGTTCGGGTTCGCGGCGAGGCGGTGCCGTCTCGGGACTCGGCGGCTACCACGCGGCGATGGCCGTGCTCGAGGGCTGACCTACTCCCAGGTGCTCTCGGCAGGCTGTCGCGTGGAGGGCAGTCGCACCTGCGCGGCCCACTCATGCAGCCACTCGGGGATCGGGTGCGCCACCGGGTCGATGCCGGTGACGGCGGCGAGATCCTCCACCGCGACGGTTCCTCCCGTCCGGTGCAGGAACCGCGCCTGGATGTGAGCGCGCGCATAGACCTCGCCGTCGACGACGAAGCGCTGCTCCACGTACACCGAGCGGTCATCCAGTCCCAGCAGCCGCGACTCGATCGTGTACTTCTGCCACAGCTCGAGCGACTTGCGGTAGGTGACCGTCTGCGCCGCCACCACGGGGTACATGCCCGCCTTCTTGAGGCGCTTCCAGAGTCCGGTGCGCACCACGAGCTCCACGCGAGCGTGGTCGAGGTTCGAGAGGTAGGCGCCGTTGTTCATGTGGCGCAGCTCGTCGAGATCGCCCGGCATCACACGACGCGGCGAGTGGCACACATCGAAGAGGCCGAGGGGCGGGAGCTTCGGGGCGCGGAGGTTGAGCCAGACGAGACGAGCGGCGCGACGAAGAAGACCCACGAGGATCCACGTTAGATCGAGGCAGGCGCGGCGGCCCAATCGTTGACGATCCTCACAACCCGCACCGCGCGCTCAGCGGGCGCGGTGGTCGGGGATCGTGAGGCGCGGGGCGTGGCGCTCATAGTCGATCCCGGCGATCGTGATGAGCCGGACCACCCGCTGACGGTGACCCCGCCACGGCTCGAGCAGCTCCATCATGCCGTCGTCGTCGACACGCCGTCCGATGAGGGCGGTGCCGACGCGCTTGCAGATGTGCAGGTCGCCGTAGCTGACGGCATCCGGGTCGCCGTGCGAGCGCTGCAGGGTCTCGGCGACCGTCCAGCGCCCGATGCCGTGGATCGTCGTGAGGCGACGGGCGACTTCGGCGGGCTCCAGCCGGTCGCAGCGGGCGATCGCGGAGCCCACCGCGAACACGCGCATGAGGGTGTCGGATCGCTGCGGGCCGACGGCGGCGGTGTGCCACTCCCACGAGGGGATGCGCTTCCACATCTCGGCGGTGGGCAGCACGCTCATCCCGAG
>JAEYUT010000168.1 GCA_023432305.1 Actinomycetes bacterium | reverse complement strand
CGTCAACATCTCGGCGCGCACCGGCCGCCACCTGGAGAAGCTGGTTCCCGCGCTCGAGACCGCTCTTGAGAGCTGGGACACGCGCATCCCGACGGGCAAGTTCAACGCCCTCCTTGCCGAGCTCACGGCCGAGCACCCGCACCCGGTGCGCGGCGGCAAGCAGCCGCGCATCCTGTTCGGCACGCAGGCCGCCACCCGTCCGCCGACCTTCGTGCTGTTCACGACGGGCTTCCTCGACCCGCAGTACCGTCGCTTCATCCAGCGTCGTCTGCGCGAGGTGTACGGCTTCGCGGGCACCCCGATCATCGTCAATATGCGCGTGCGGGAGAAGCGCAAGCGCTAGCTTGCGCTTCCGGGAGATCCTTTCGGATCTCCCTCGCACGCGCCGCGGCTGTCTCGGCCGCGGTCCGCCATGGGGCGCGCAGCGCGCGGCGGATGCGGGAGAAGCGCAAGCGCTAGATTGCGCTTCCGGGAGATCCTTTCGGATCTCCCGCGCACGCGCCGCGGCCGTCTCGGCCGCGGTCCGCCATGGAGCGCGCAGCGCGCGGCGGATGCGGGAGAAGCGCAGGCGCTGACTTCCGCTTGCGGCTGATCCTCTCGGATCTCCGCCGGTGAATGCGGGTCAAGCGGAAGCCAGCGGCGCCGATCAGAGCGTGAGTGCGGCGTCGGCCTTCTTCACGTTGATCCGCGCCATCGCGAGGTTGCCGCGGGCGCTGTCGAGCACGAGGTAGAGGAACACCTCCGGGGTGCTCGTGAGCGGTCGGATGATGTGGTACTGGCTGGTCAGTGTGATGAGGATGTCGTCGATCTGCTCGCTGAGCCCGAGAGCTTTGATCGTCTTCAGCTTCGCGCGCACGACCTCGGTGTTGCCGGCGGCGGCCACATCGAGGTCGACGCCGCTGCCGGCGCGCCCGAGGAGCATGCCGGAGGAGCTGTCGACGAGGGCGGCGCTCGTGGCGCCGTCGGTCTTGAGCAGCGACTCGAGTGTTTCGGTGACGTCGGCCATTGGTTTCTTCCCCCTGTTTTCGGTTGGTCTGCTTCGCCGGCGGTTCGGCGAAGTCATGCTGCGGGTTGTGCAGCTCGGCTGGCGCAGACGCGCCCGAGTCGCTCCGCGCTGACGCGTGAGACCGACAGTGCTTTGCCGAGAGTCTCAGCATGGTCGAATACTGCGGCAAGCACGAGAGGGAGCCCGGGTATGCGCCGTTGGATGATGTGGCCCTGGTGCGAGCCGATGATGACGTAATCGCTCTCACCGACCTCCATCTCGCGGCCGACGGCGTCTGCGAGCGCCTGAACGGAGCTCGACATCCCGGCGAGTCCTCCGTCGTCCTGCTGGCCGGCGGGGTGGCTGGCGACTTCGAAGCCGTCGTCGGTCACGAGTGTCGCGAACACGAGGGATGGGCAGGTCGTCGTGAGGGCTTCGAGGGCGGCGCGTCCCGCTCTGATGATCTCCTCGTCTTTGTGGGCAGCCATCATGTGCCGCTCCTTCCTGTCGTGAGTCGCGATTCCATCTCGATCGTCGCGACGAGGCTCATGAGGGCGAGTCGCATCTGGCTGCCGTCTCGAGGGTCGACCGGCAGCACGGGGATGACCCGGCCCGGTCGGATCGCGCTGACGGCGGCCGCGATCTGGTCGAGCGTCGGGGTCGGTGCGAGCTCGGACCGAGTGACCCCGATCACGGTGCTGCCGCTGTCGATGAGGTCGGAGAAGGCATCGAGATGTTCGGCGACGTCGGCCAGTGGGTCAGGTGAGCTGTTGTCGATGAGGATGATGAGTCCCATGGTGCGGTCGATGAGGATGCGCCACATGAAGGCGAAGCGCTTCTGGCCGGGGAGGCCGTAGATCCGCAGCTTCTCCTCGGGGGTCACGATGATCTCGCCGTAGTCGAGCGCCACGGTTGTGGTGTCCTTATCGGCGGTCTCCCGGTCGCTGTTGCTCGCTTCGGTGTGCCGCACGCGGATGTCGCTGACACTGCGAACTGCGGTCGTCTTGCCGACTCCCATCGCGCCGGCGATGAGGATGACATGTTCGGACATCTACATCCCCAGGCTCTTGCGCAGGCGTGAGAAGAGCCCGTGTGCGGTGCGCTTCTCGTGGGCGTGTCGGGCTGCGGCTGGCTTCGAGCTGGTCCGCTGGTGGGGCGGCTCTGATGCGGTGGCCGGGTCGACCAGTGTGGCGTCGCTGCGGGGGGCAGGCGGTGCGGCTGTGGCCGTGGTGAGCAGGCCCATGAGGCTCAGGGCGTTGATGGTGCGCTGTGCTCGCGAGAGCGGCACCTCGGCTGCGGCGGCGAGCTCGTCGACGGTGATCATGGCGGCGCCGAGAGCGGCGAACATCTTGATCGCATCGAGCTCCACGGCGAGCCGCGTGATGCGGGGCCAGCGAATGAGCCCGTATCGGTCGGCCGGCCACAGCCAGGTGGCGCGCTCGTCGCCGAAGGCGAGCTCTCCGATGTGCCAGAGCGCCGCGTCGAGGTCGCCCAGCGGGCCCAACACGGGCGGGGTGGTTTCGGCGGGATGCGTCGCGATGCGTACGGCAGCAGGGGTCGCGGGAAGGTCGGCGGGCGGGATTCCGCTGTAGCCGTCGACTCGCGGATCGATGACGATGGGCCCCACGCCGACGACATCGATGCGCAGGACGACCGGGTCGGGCATGCGGCGCACGGCGTGGATGGCTGTGGCTGCCGATGCCCAGCCGCTCAGTTGGGGAGCAAGGCTGGGGGAGGGTGCCGCAGAGGCTCGGGGTGGTGCGCTGGCGGCTGTCATCATCGGGCCGAGGTCGGGAGGACTGGCGACGGTGTCGTGGGCGGCCGTCATGTGAATCCACCGCGTCTGCTCATCTGGTGCCTGCCTTCGCGTCCGAGATCCGCCGTTGGACCCGTGCCCTCACGGTAGGGAGTGGACGCACATGTCGGGAGACCCCTCAATTGGGGGCCGACAGAGTAGTGCGTGACGTGACATCATCTGGGCCTCGGTTGCGGTCTCGACGCCGCGAAGGCGATGCGTCATGATCGATCCATGTCCGGTATCGAGAATTCGAAGCTCACCGTCATCGGCGCGGGGGCTGTCGGCTCGTCGCTCGCGTACGCGGCGCTCATCCGCAATTCCGCCCGCGAGGTGGTTCTGTACGACATCGATGGCGCGCGCGCCGAGGCGGAGGTGCTCGATCTCGCGCACGGAACGCTCTTCACGGGGTCGTCGGCGATCACCGGCGGCAGCGACCTGGATCTCGTGGCGGGGTCGAATGTGGTCGTGATCACGGCGGGGGCGAAGCAGAAGCCCGGTCAGACGCGTCTGGAGCTCGCGGATGTCAACGTGAACATCATCCGAGACCTCATGCCGAAGCTGGTGGAGCGCGCACCGGAGGCCGTCTACGTGATCGTGTCGAACCCCTGCGATGTGCTCACGGTCGCCGCACAGCGGTTCTCGGGGCTTCCGGCGT
>JAEYUT010000148.1 GCA_023432305.1 Actinomycetes bacterium | reverse complement strand
GGATGCCCACGATGAGCAGGCCCACGAGCGCGATCATCACCGTGACGCCCGCGAACACGACGGACCCGCCCGCGGTCGCGACGGCGATCGCGGCGGAGTCCTCGGGGTCGACGCCCCGCGCGAGCTGCCCGCGGTGGCGCGAGAGGATGAAGAGCGCGTAGTCGATGCCGACCGCGAGCCCGATCATGAGCGCGAGCATGGGGGTCGCCGTCGAGAGCGTCATGAACGCGGCGAGCCCGAGCACGCCGCCCATGGAGACGCCGAGCGCGACGATCGCGGTGAGCAGCGGCAGCCCCGCCGCGACGAGCGACCCGAAGGTCACCAGAAGCACGACCGCCGCGAACAGCACCCCGATGACCTCGATGACGGTGAGGCCGAAGCTCGTCGTCTGGAAGACCATGCCGCCGTATTCGACGACGACGTCATCCGACGCGACCTGGTCGCCGATCTCCTGGAGCTCATCGAGGGTCGCATCCGAGACCTGCTCGGAGGGGTCGGTCATCTGGATCTGCACGACGGCGGTGCGGTGGTCGTCGCTGATCGCGTTGGTGGCGTACTCGTCGAACGGCGACAGCGCCTGGGCGACGTCGTCCATGTCGTTCAGGTCGGCGACCATCGCATCGATGTCGTCGACGATCGCGCCCTCATCGACGACGCCGTCGGGCACGTGCACGACGAGCTGCACGCTCGCCCCCGCGGTCTGCGGGAACACGGCCGCGAGGCGGTCGATGGCCTCCTGCGACTCGGTGCCGGGGATCTTGTAGGAGTCCTGCATGGTGCCGCCGAGTGCGACGGCACCGCCCAGCACGAGCGCGGCGAGCGCGATCCACGAGAGCACGACGGCGAGCGCGTGCCGGTAGGAGAAGCGCCCGAGGCGCGAGAGCAGGATGGCCATGCGGTGTCCTTAGGCGGCGGGGGCGAGCAGCTCGCCGAGGATGCGGATGAGGGAGGCGCGGAGTTCCGCATCGTCGGGGGCGTCGCTGGGTCGGATCTGCCCCAGCTGCGCGAGCAGGTAGGCGGCCCCGCCGAGTGCGATTCCGAAGCGCACGTGGTCGTCGAGCGAACGGTGCGGGCGCTCGTCGGCGATCTGCTCCATGAGCTCCTGGGCGCGCTTCACGATCGGCAGGTCGCCGAGTACGCCCGACTGGGTCACGAAGATCTGCGCGGAGAGCCGGTTGCGCATGAGGAAGTCGACGAAGTCGGAGACGTAGGCGAGGCGCTGGGCGGCGTCCCCGGAGAGCGCGGCGGTCCGCGGAACGAAGTCGCGCAGCTCGTCGAGAGCGGGGGTGAGCACGGCCTCGAGGAGTGCCTCCTTCGAGGCGTAGTGGTAGAGCACGCTCGCCTTCGCGACACCGGCGCGGTCGGCGACGTCCTGGATGGAGGTGCCGAGGTAGCCGGCTGCGGCGAACTGCTCGAGGGCTGCGGTGCGCAGGTCGGTCGCGGTCGTCTGCATGGCTCGACGGTAGCTGACCGCTCGGTCAGAACCTGACCGGATGGTCAGATTGGGGGTCGATTCCCAGCCAGGTCAAGCCCCTCGCCGCATCCGGACGCGGAGTACTAGCGTGAGACGTGAATCTTCAAGGAGGCCCCGTGCGCAAGTTCCTGTTCAACGGCAGCGTCATCAGCTCGCTCTTCGGGGCCGTCGGCGTCATCAAGGCGACGCGCAGCGGCCCGCGCGACTGGCGCCTGCTTCTCATGTGGATCGCGTGGGGATGCTCGCTCGCGATCGCCGTCGGCACCGTGGCGAAGGAATCCAAGCGCGACGAGATCGAGTGGTGACCTCGCACCACTGAGCCCCCGGACGCGACGAAGGCCGCCGACTCTCCTGAGTCGGCGGCCTTCGCGCATTCAGCTCGCAGCCGTGCGGCGAGCGCGCCGAGCGAACGCCATGAGCCCGAGTCCCAGCGCGGTGACGCCGGCGAACCCGGCGAACGCAGCAGCAGGCACCTCAGCGCCCGTCTCGGCGAGCGCGGGCGCAGCGGCGGCCTCATCCTCGGCCGCTGCGTAGCGCAGCAGGACGACGCCGGCCGCTCCATCCTCGATTTCGAGAATTCCCGGAGCTCCCTGACCCGAGTTGGGCACGGTGGCAAGGTTCCAGATACCGCCTCGACCGTACTCGGTGGTGCCGTCGGCAGACGACGGGAACAGCTCGGGGTCGACCCCGGGAATCTGAGAGAGGAAGTAGCCCGCCCCCACCGTCAGCAGTCCGGCGCTGCTGTCCCAGTTCGCCGCTGTCCGCGCACCACCACCGGCGATCGTGTAATCGGGTTCTCCAGCAGCAGAGCTATAGCCACCCCACGCGTCGAAGTTGCCGGTGCCGCTGGTTTCCCACTCCGCGCCGGCTGCCGACACCGCTCCGAGCGACGTCGGCTGCCCCAGGTCGAGACCGAGGTCCTGATCGCCGTTGTAGAGGCCGCCCGCGCCCACGATCACCTCGTGATCGACGCCGAGTTCGACGTCATCGATGTACACGACAGCACCACCGCCGCCGCCGTACGCCCCCCACCATTCGCCATCGCCGACGTAGAGGCCGCCTCCCGCTCCGCCGCCCCCGACCAGCACGGCAGAGAGCTTCGAGATCGAGTCAGGGAAGTCATAGGTGCCCGAGTTCGTGATGACGATCTCGCAGATCTTCCCGCCACTCAGCAGCGTCGATGCCGGCGTGGTGGTTACGCAGCTCGCGGCGGCCATCGCCGGCAGTGCCCCGCCAGCGGCGGCGACGCCGCCCATTCCGACTGCTCCAATAGCGGCGAGCCCGCGCCCGATCCGCCCTGTGGTCATCCTGTTCAGCATCTGATCCCCCGCTTTCGGGGCGGTGAATTCGCGCCCCGCCGGAAAGCTATCGGCGTTGACACGTCATGCACAAATCTTCCCCGGAAGGTGAATCAGGCTCACCCGCGCGTCCCCGCGCCCCTCATTCCGGCCGAGTCGGCCGGTTGTCCCCCCATCGCGAGCCGGACTCATTCGCAC
>JAEYUT010000144.1 GCA_023432305.1 Actinomycetes bacterium | reverse complement strand
GTTGAGCACGGTGAGTCCGCCGATGAGCGGCAGCACCCATCCGGCGACGGTCTCCTTCTTGCGGTTGAGGAAGGCGACCAGGATGATCGCGACGAGCACGAGGAGCTTCACCGTGATCTTGGCGTTGTTGGGTTCGAAGCCGAGCGGGTAGGCCATGCCGACGAGGATCACGCCGGTGAGCAGCATGGTCCAGGCGCCGTGCATCATGGCGGGCAGCACGCGGGCCTTGCCCGCGCGCATGTCCTTGATCTGGAACAGCACACCTCCGAGCAGGGCGGCGATGCCGATGATGTGCAGCGCGAGGACGACGTTCTTGACGATCATCAGGGGTTCCATGCCGCCCAGCTTACCGACTCTGTGTCGGAAACGGACATCTGCTGGCCGCTCCCCCCGATCGGGCGACTGACCGACGGCGCGCGCGATGGGTACTCTCGCGAGAGGAGGCCCGGTGACGACGATCATCCCCGACGAGCACGAGCGCACGTCCGCGACGTCGCGCGCCTCCGTGCCTCCCATGGCGGCGCCGCATCCGGCGAGCATCCTCGTGGCTCCCCCAGCGGCGATGCGCGAGATGCACGCGCCGCACCTGCGCCCGCCGCTCGCCCCGGAGGCGCGCACCACGACCGTGTGGGTGTGGCTCATCGTGACGGTGCCGTGGGTGCTCTCCTCGACGATCTTCCTGTTCGACATCGGCGCGGTGCTCGACGCCCTGTGGGTGGGCGACGGCTCGACCGCGCTCGCTCACATCGGCCTGCACGGCGGCATCATCGTGGGCAGCTCGCTGCTGATGATCGCTCTCGCGCTCGTCTTCGCTCACCGCGACGCCCGTCATCTGCGCTCGATCGGGCTCGTGCGCCCCTTCCCGTGGGGCTTCGCAGCGGTTGCCGGGCTCGTCTACCTGATCGGACGCACCGTCGTGCTCCGATCTGTCACGCGCGCACCACTCGCGCCGCTCCTCGCGTCCGGTGTGCTCTACGTCGCCTACTACGCCGCCTTCGGAATCTGGGCTAGCGTCACCCTGGCGGACGCCCTCAGCGCACTCTCGTCCGCCGTCTGACCACCACAGCAAGGAGCAGCATGACCGACCCGACCGCGTCCGGATACGGCGCCCCCGAGCTGACGAACCCGGCACCCGGCTGGTACCCGGATGCGACCGGGCAGCAGCGCTGGTGGGACGGCTTCGCGTGGACGGAGCACGTGGCCAGCCCGGCCGCGTACTCGGCAGGTGCATACGGTTCTGCTGAACGACCCCAGCTGCCTGCGGGCACCCCGACGAGCAGGCCCTGGGTGTGGGTGGTCGCCGTCGCCGCGATCGTCGGATCGCTGCCGACCTACTTCTTCGACATGTCGGGCTACATCGAGAACTCGATGGATTCGGCGGTGCGCGGCTCGTCATCCACGATGACGGTCGACATGCTCACCTTCACGCTCGTCTCGTGGGGACTCAGCACGATCGCCTACGCGGCCACGGTGGTCGGCGCGTATCTCGACACCAAGCAGCTCGCGGCGGTGGGCGTGGTGCGGCCGTTCCACTGGGCTTTCGCGTTCATCCCGCTGCCGCTCGTGTATCTGATCGGCCGCCACGTGGTGCTGCGCAAGGTGGGTTCGAGCGGGGGCGCCCCGCTCTGGACCCACCTCGTTCTCTACGTCGTCCTGATCGTGGTGACGATCGTGTGGTCGGTCGTGGTGACCCTCGACGCGATGACCAGCATGCTGGAGCGCCTCCCGTCGACGCTCGCCTGATCGCACGTCACCGCGCGTCGTCGCCGATCACCGAGGTGTCGACGTCCGCGATGCCGTCTTCGTTCATGTCGGGGCTGCGTGCCTTGCGGGCATCCCAGCGCAGCATGGCGGCTCCGAGCAGCGCAGCCAGCAGCGACGCGATCAGCACCGCGACCTTCGCACCATCCGTGTGGGCGGCATCCGTGAACGACAGCTCGGTGATGAGCAGCGACACGGTGAAGCCGATGCCGGTGAGGAATCCGATGGGCAGCAGGTCGCGCAGTCCGATCGCGTCCGGGAGGCGCAGCGGAGTGAGCTTGGTGACGATCGCCGTCGTCGCGAGCACACCCACGAGCTTGCCGAGCACGAGCGCCACGATGATGGCGAGCACGATGGGCTGGGCGATCACGGATGCGGGGCCGTCGCCGTCGACGAGGCTCACACCGGCCGAGAAGAACGCGAACAGCGGAAGCGCGATGCCGGATGAGGTGGGGCCGATCGCGTCGGCGTAGCGGTGGGTGCGCGTCTCCTGCTCACCGTGCACGATCCGCGCGGGCACGGTGAATCCGAGCAGCACGCCCGCGATCGTGGCGTGCACCCCCGAGGCGTGCATGAGGCCCCACGCGAGGACGGCGAGCGGAACAAGCAGCCACCAGTGCGGGCGGCGCATCCGCACCACCACGGCGAACAGCGCGACCACCGCGAGAGCCGCCGCGAGTGCCAGCAGGTCGATGCTGGCGGTGTAGAAGACGGCGATGACGATGATCGCGAGCAGGTCGTCGACGACCGCGAGCGTCAGCAGGAAGGTGCGCAGGGCGCGGGGCAGGCCACGCCCGAAGATCGCGAGCACCGCAACCGCGAACGCGATGTCGGTGGCGGTGGGGATCGCCCACCCGGCGAGCGCGGTGCGGTCGCCGAAGGCGGTCACGACGGTCACGAACAGGATCGCCGGCACCGCCATGCCGCCCACGGCGGCGAGCACGGGCACCGCGGCCTCACGGGGCTTGCTGAGACTGCCCGCGACGATCTCGTGCTTGAGCTCGACGCCCACCACGAAGAAGAAGATCGCCAGCAGTCCATCGGATGCCCAATGCGCCACACTCAGGTTCAGGTGCAGCGCCTCCGGGCCGAACGTGAAGCTCGACACGTCCTGGTAGATCTGCCGCCACGGCGAGTTCGCCCACGCGAGCGCGAGAAGGGCGGCGCCGAGCAGCAGGAAGCCGCTCGTCGTCTCGAGAGTCACCCAGTTCCGGAGGCGGACGCGGCGGCTGGGCCGAGGGGTGGGATCGGTGGGGTTCGCGGGGCTGCTCATACACACTCCAGGCATCGGATGCCGCCAGCGGGTACGCCGACGCCACCGTCGACCAGACTTCCCGACACGCCTTGATCAGCGTACCGCCGCGAGGCACGCACGACAGGCGAGCGCACGAACGTGCAGCAACTCGGTTCGTGTGTGTCGCACCGCCCCGGATGCAGAGAACCCCGCCTCGTGAGGCGGGGTGGAATCCGTTTCGGTAGCTGAGGCGGGACTCGAACCCGCGACCTCACGATTATGAGTCGTGCGCTCTCACCAACTGAGCTACTCAGCCACG
>JAEYUT010000118.1 GCA_023432305.1 Actinomycetes bacterium | reverse complement strand
GGTCCGCACCGATTCCCAGATCAGCGGGAAGGTGATGTCGCGGAAACTGGTCCAGCGGCTGGCTCCGTCGAGCAGGGCGGCCTCGTAGAACGAGGTCGGGATGTTCTGCATCGAGGCCAGGAAGATGACCATGTAGAAGCCGAACGACTTCCACACTGCGACGAGCGCAACGGCGGGCATCGCGAGAGCCGGGTCCTTGAGAACGTCGCCGATCTGGATGCCGACGCCCTGCAGCCAGTAGTTGAGCAACCCCAGACGCGGATCGATCAGGTACGACCACGCGAACGCGGCAACCGCCAGCGAGACGATGAACGGCAAGAA
The DNA here is from genome assembly GCA_023432305.1 of Actinomycetes bacterium. Lineage (GTDB taxonomy): Bacteria > Actinomycetota > Actinomycetes > Actinomycetales > Microbacteriaceae > Homoserinibacter. Next base: position 4,985 of record JAEYUT010000118.1, on the reverse strand, counting down.
CAGCGCGGTGCGGAAGAAGCCTCGCCACGGCAGCGCCGGCGAGTTCAGGATGAGGGCGAGCACGAGCGCACCCGCGACGGCAGTCGGCGTGAACAGCACTGCGTACCAGAGCGTGTTCAGCATCGCGTCGCGGATGTCGGGATCGGCGAAGACCTCGATGTAGTTGTCGATCCCCACCCATTCTTCGGCGCCGAATCCGCTGGCATCGGTGAACGACAAGCGCAGAGCGGAGAGCATGGGCCAGGCGACGAACGCCCCCAGGATGATCAGCGCCGGGGCGAGGAACGCGAGGGCGGTGAGTGTGCGGCGAAGCTCCAGTGGAGCAGCGCGGCGGCCTCCGAGCGGGGCCGGCGGGCGGTAGCGCTGGGCGGTGCGGGCAGAGAGGGTCATGTTGTCCTCGACCATGGTGTTCCGGGGGCAGAGAGCTTCCGCCCCCGGAACACGCGGATGTGCAGGGTCAGTCGGCCAGAGCCGCATCGACCTTGCTGTGCGCTTCGGACAGCAGAGCGGCGATGTCCTCGCCTGCCATCGCCCGCTGGGTGAGCTCGTCGAGCGCCGCCAGGATGTCGGTGCTGTTGACGACGCCGGGCAGGAGCGGCTTCGTGAACGAGGTGTACTGCGACAGTGCGGCCACCGTGGCGTTCTCGGCGACGGCATCCGCGGAGATCCCCGTGCGCAGAGGAGGCCATCCCGAGCCCAGCGACCAGGCGGCGCTGTTGTCATCATTGAGGAAGTACGCCAGGAACTTCTGCGCTGCGGTGACCTTGGCCTCGTCGCCCTGATTCGTGATCGACAGCGTGAGGCCGATCGCCGACGCAGCCTGAGCCTCAGGTCCGGCGGGGATGCCCGCGATGCCGTAGTCGATTCCTGCGTCCCCGGCGATGAAGGTCATCCAGGGGCCGCCGAACGTCATTGCCGCCTTGCCAGCGGAGAACAGACCGTCAGCCTCGATTCCATCCACGCCCGTGGGCGAGATCTTGCTCGCGGCGATCGCGTCGCGCCAGAACGCGAGGGTCGCCGCGTTCTCAGGCGAGTCGATCACGGAGACACCGTCATCGACGATGCCGCCGCCGCCTCCGGCGAGGAGCGACGGCCAGACCCCGTTGCCCACGGTCGCGTGGTCCGGGAGTACCATGCCGTAGCGCTCGGGGGTGCCGTCGCCGTTCTGGTCGACGGTCAGCGCCTGAGCCGCTGCGACCCATTCATCCCAGTCGCTCGGGACCTCGGTTATGCCCGCCTCGGCGAATGCCGCCTTGTCGTAGTAGATCGCCAGCGGAACGAAGCCGATCGGGATGCCGTAGCTGACGCCGTCGACGACGGTCATCTCCTTGGCGCCTGCCACCACATCGGACGCGTTGCTGTCCGCGTCGGAGTAGAAGTCGTCGAGCGCCACGAAGGCCTTCTGCGCCGCGTAGACAGGGAAGCGCTCCGCGGGCATGGCGACCAGGTCGGGACCCGTCTTCGAGGAGAGCGCCGGAAGGAGCGTGTCGTCGATCACGGCCCAGGTGTTGACCTCGGTCACGATCCGGACCTCGTCCTGGCTCGAGTTGAAGTCGTCGACGATTCCGTCGAGGACGTCGCCATCGGCTTCGGTGTACCCGTGCCAGAAGACGAGTTCGACGGGTCCGTCGCCGGATGTCCCCGGGTCTGACGTGCAGCCGCTGAGGATGAGTGCAGCGGCGGCGGCGAGGCCGAGGCCGACACGATGTGTGCGAGTCATGTTGGTTCCTTCTCTGATGCGGGACGTCGTTGTCTGCATGAGTGCTCATCTGAGGTGTACGAGCAGGCGCCACGTTTACAACGTTGTAACCGGCATACTGTCCGCGAACCTGCGCCATGTCAAGAGGCGCCTCCCATCCGCAACGCGAACGAGATCAGGCTGACGATTCGCGCTCCACCAGCCGGAATCCCGAGCGGAGCTCCCGGGGCGGGCCATTGACGACGCCTTCGATGCGATCCAACAGGAGAGCCACGGCGATGCGTGCGATCTCGCGGCGTCCAGGGTCGACGGTGCTCAGACTCGGAAGCGAATAGCGCCCCTCGTCGACATCGTCGAAGCCGACGATCGAGACATCCCCCGGCACACTCACCCCGTGCTCCCGGAGCACGCGGAGCGCCCCCAGCGCGAGGGCGTCGTTCAACGCGAACACGCCATCGAACTCGACTCCGCGCGCCAGCAGGCTGCGCATCGCCTCCGCGCCATTGATCCGATGCCAGGGCCCGGCATCCACGACCAGCTCAGGGCGGTACGGCAGACCATGCGCGTCAATCGCCTGCCGATACCCCTGCACACGCAGGCTCGCTGAACCCAGCAGCTCGCCGGCATGAGCGCCGATCACGGCGACGCGCCTGCAACCGCGATCCAGAAGCAACTGGGTCGCCGCCCGAGCACCCTCCACATTCTCCATCGTCACGTGGTCGACCGGGCCGTCGAAGATGCGCTCACCCAGCAGCACAAGGGGGTACGAGACGTCCAGCTCTGCGACATCGTCACTGCCCAGCGCGAGAGGACTGAACAGCAGCCCATCGGTCAACTGTCTCCGGGAGCCATGCAGCACCTCGAGTTCGCGACGGCGATCACCGCCCGTCTGCTCGATGAGGACGACCACGTCCCGCTCATCCGCCGCGGTGATCACCTCATCCGCGAGCTCGGCGAAGTACGACAGGCTCAGTTCCGGCACCGCGAGACCGATCGCCCCCGTTCGCCCGGATCGCAGACTTCGAGCCGAGCGATTGGGCCGGTAGTCGAGCTCGGCGATCGCCGCACGCACGCGGGTGCGCGTCGCCTCACTCACGTGCGGGTGGTCGTTGATGACGTTCGAAACAGTCTTGAACGACACTCCTGCCACGCGGGCGACATCCCTCAGCGTGACGCTCATCGGGCCACCGTATCGCCAGGAAGCCGACTCCGTGCGCTTGACATCAACATCGCCGACCCCCAAACTCGTCCCCAGCGGAGAGCTTACAACGTTGTAAGCGGGCGGGGCGCACACTCCGATCTCGGATGCACACGCGCCTCGCACGACGCCGCGGAACATCGGAGGGAACATGCGCTCACACGACCGATTCACGACCACCGAATACCGAACACGGCGGCGAATGCTCATCGCCGCCGTCGCGGCCGCCGCGCTCGCTCTGACCACCTTCACGACATCCCCCACCCCCGCCGCGCATGCCGTCACCACCGGCAACGGGGCGCTCGTCTACGCGCCCGCCGCAGGCAGCTCCTTCAACCCCGAGGGCGGCGCCCCCGCAGGAACCACGTACGCGAAGATCGCCGTGCTCAAGCACAGCGGAACCCACAACGGGACGCAGATCGTCACCTTCGACAAGCTGGTACTCGAATCCGGAGTTCAGGTCTATCCGATCTACCGCAGCACCGACAACGGCACGAGCTGGTCGCGCGTGGGCACCGTGAATCCGAGCCTGACGTTCCCCACCTTCACCCGCACCGCGCAGCCGTACCTGTTCGAGGTCAGCCAGACGACCGGATCGCTGGCAGCAGGCACCCTGCTGCTCACCGGAATGATCATGCCCGCAGATCGCTCAGCCAGCCGGATGGTGGTGTACTCGAGCACCGACCGCGGCAGCACATGGAGCTACCTCAGCACGATCGACTCGGGCGGACCGGCGATCTACGACCCCAGCCCGACGTCCACCACCACGACCGTCTGGGAGCCGTCACTCGCCATCGACGGAAGCGGCGGACTGGTCGCCTACTTCTCCGACGAACGCCAGAAGGCCAACAATGTCCTCCAGGCGATCTCCTACCGCCGTTCGACCGACGGCGGCATCACCTGGGGGCCGCTCGTCAACGTCTCGGCGCCGACGAACAAGAGCGACCGACCCGGCATGATCACGGTCGCGAAGCTTCCCAACGGGAGCTACATCGCCACCTTCGAAGTCGTCAACCGCCCCAGCCGCTCGCTCAACACAGCGCCCGTCTACTACAAGATCTCGCCAGATGGGCTCAGCTGGGGCAGCGAGACGAGCATCGGCACCCCGCTCATGCTGGCAGACGGCCGTGGGATCGGCTCCTCGCCGTATGTCACCTGGACACCCCACGGTGGACCGCAGGGCACCGTGATCGTCGCCAGCAAGTGGTCGCTCACCGCCTCGGGAAACATCGACGGCGGGCAGAACCTGTACGTCAACTACCACCTGGGCGAAGGCCCCTGGGAGCGGCTCCCGATGCCTGTGACGTACGACGCATCCGACACCCAGGGAGGCAACTTCACCGGATTCGCGCAGGGCCTGGCCACAAGCGTGGACGGGCGCACGCTGTATCAGGCCACCAACGTCGAGAACCTCGTGAGCAACCTCAACGACATCCGCGTCGGCTCGGTTCCGCTCGACGCGCAGCAGTACGAGGCGGAGCTCGCGGCACGGAACGATGCCAGCCTGGTGAGCCACGTGCAGGCTGCGAACGGCTCCAAGGTGGGCAACATCAACAACTCGGGAAGCTACGTCGAGTTCACGGTGCGGGTTCCGGCGAGCGGCACCTACACCGCCAACATCCGCTACGCGAACGGTCACGGGGTGAGCGCCACCCACAACGTGACCGTCAACGGTGCCAGCGCCTCGACGGTGAGCTATCCGCCCACCGTCGACTGGGGACGATACGGATGGGCGCAGAAATCCGTCAGCCTCGTCGCCGGCACGAACACCATCCGCCTCAGCAAGGGGTCCAACTTCGCAGAGCTGGATCAGCTCCAGCTGTGGCGCGCGTCAGCGCTCGACCCCCAGTTCCAGGTCGTCAACCGCACCAGCGGCAAGCTGCTCGAGGTCTTCAGCGCCCTGACGTCCGACGGCGCCGCCGTTGGCCAATGGGGCGCCACGGGACACGCCACCCAGAGGTGGACGATCACCGGCAGCGTTCCCGCGAGCCTTCAGCTGCGCAACCTGAACAGCGGGAAGCTGCTCGAGATCCCGTCAGCGTCCACTGCAGACGGAACAGACGCCGTGCAATGGGGCGACACGGGACA
>JAEYUT010000104.1 GCA_023432305.1 Actinomycetes bacterium | reverse complement strand
CATCTGGTGAGCCGCTTCTCGGAGCCGCTCGCGACCGCGCAGGTGGCGATCGAGCATCGCGTGCTCGAGGTGACGCGGATCGCGGCGGCCGGCGAGCGTGTGGCGGTGCGCTTCCGGGAGCTCGCGGTGGCGGCCGATGCCGAGACGTCGGCGATCCTGGAGGCGTCGGCGCTCATGGCGGTCGACCCCGAGCTGATCGCGGCGGCGGAGGCTGCAGTGCGGCACGAGGGGCGCACCGCGGAGCGCGCCGTGTGGGAGGCGGCGGCGCAGTTCGCCACCCTGCTGGAGTCGCTCGGCGGTGTGCATGCCGAGCGGGCCGCCGATGTGCGGGATGTGCGCGATCGGATCGTGGCGGATCTGCTGGGCGTCGACCTGCCGGGCGTGCCGCGTCGGGCGGAGCCGTTCGTGCTCGTGGCCCGCGATCTCGCTCCCGCGGATACGGTGTCGCTCGCGTCGAGCGCGTGCGTCGGCATCGTGACGCAGCTCGGCGGCCCGACTTCGCACACCGCGATCATCGCGCGCGCTCTCGGGCTGCCCGCGATCGTGGGGATGGCGGACATCGACGCGATCCCGGATGGCGCGATGGTGCTCATCGACGGCACCACGGGCGCGGTCGACACCGGTCCGAGCCCTGAGGATGTCGCGAGCGCGGTGCATCGCGCGCCGACGCCCTACAGCGGCGGCGCCGCGACGGCGGACGGCATCCGCATCCCGCTGCGGGCGAACATCGGCGGCGCGGTGGACGCGCGCGCCGCTGCGGAGGCAGGCGCGGATGGGGTGGGCCTGTTCCGCACCGAGTTCTGCTTCCTCGACCGGCAGGTCGCGCCGACCTTCGCCGAGCAGGTCGCCGCGTATCGCTCGGTGCTCGCGGCGTTCCCCGGTCAGACGGTCATCGCGCGCACGCTCGACGCCGGATCCGACAAGCCGCTGCCGTTCGTCGATGTCGCGCGCGAGCAGGATGAGGCGCTCGGCTTCCGGGGGCTGCGTGTGTCGCGGCGCGACCCGGGGCTTCTCGACACGCAGCTCGCAGCGCTCGCGGCGGCGGGTGAGCAGGAGTCGGTCGATCTGTGCGTCATGGCGCCGATGGTGTCGACCCTCGAGGAGACGCGCGACTTCGCGCGTCGCGCTCGCGCGGCAGGTGTGCGCACCGTCGGCATCACGATCGAGACGCCCGCTGCGGCGATGACGGCGCGGGAGCTGATCGCGGAGCTCGATTTCGTGAGCATCGGCACGAACGATCTCACCCAGTACACGATGGCCGCGGACCGCCACCTGGGCGAGCTCTCGGACCTCGTGGATGTGTGGCAGCCCGCCGTCCTGCGCCTCATCGCGCTCATCGGCGAGGCGGGACTCGCATCGGGAAAGCCGGTGGGGGTCTGCGGGGAGGCGGCATCCGATCCGGTTCTGGCTCCTGTGCTCGTGGGGCTCGGGGCGACGGAGCTGTCGATGAGCGCTCGCGCGCTCGGAGATGTCGCCGCGGCGCTCGCGGTCGTCGACGGCGCTGCGTGCACGCGAGCCGCGCGGGCGGCTCTCTCCGCCTCGACGGCAGCGGAGGCACGTGCGGCTGCGGTCGCGGTTCTCGAGGGGGCCGCGTCGGCGTGAGCGCTGCGCGTCACCGGGGCGATGGCGGCCTCGCGACGTAGGCTCGGGGCGTGACCCGCCGCCTCACTCTGCTGTTCTCTGCCTTCGAGGCGCTTCTGGTGGTCGCGATCGGCGTGGCGATCCCGCTGGTTCCGGCGACGATCCTGTGGGCGGCGCACTTCGGCTTCGCGCCCGACTGGGCGGGCTTCTGGCGCGCGTCGGCGGATGTGTGGCTCATCGGGCACGGCGTGGATGTGACGTTCGTGCTCGATGAGGCGACGGCCCTGTCGATCGGCGCTCCTGCGGGGACGCGCGTGCTCGTGTCGATCGCGGCGCTCGGCTTCGCTCTGCTGACGCTCCTGCTGGGCGTGCGTGCGGGCGGGCGGATCGCCGAGACGGGCCACCGCACCCTCGGGGAGCTCACGAGCCTTGGAGTGTTCGCGGGGCTGTCGCTCCTCGTGACCTACTCGGCGCTGCACGTCGAAGCGCGTCCCTCGCTCTGGCAGGGTGCGCTGCTTCCCACGCTCGTCTACGGCGCGGGCCTGCTGCTCGGGGTGCTCCGTGCGGGACCTGAGCAGGGCCCGGAGGCGAACGGCAGCTCGCTGCGCGACTGGATCGCGGACTGGCACCCCCGCACGCGTGCCGCGGTCGGCGCGGCCCTCACGGCGGGAGCAGCCTCCGTCGCCCTCACGCTCGCGGTGAGCGCGGTCGCCGTGGCGGTCCTGCTGTTCGCGGGCTATGCGCAGATCATCGCTCTCTACGAGTCCCTCCACACCGAGGTGCTGGGCGGTTTCGTGGTGACGGCGGGGCAGCTCGCGTTCATTCCGAATGCGGTCGTGTGGGCGATGTCGTGGTTCGTCGGCCCCGGTTTCGCGCTCGGCGAGGGCTCGCTCGTCTCGCCGCTCGGCACCTCGGTGGGCCCCCTTCCGGCGATCCCGCTGCTCGGCGCCCTGCCCGCGGGCGGGCTCGACTTCGGCTTCGCGGGCCTTGCGGTGCCGGTCGTCGCCGGGTTCCTCGCGGGCGCGCTCGTGCGCTCGCGCGTGCTGCGTGCGCTCGGGGATGCGTCGCGGGCGCTGTGGTTCGCGATCGTCGCGGTCGCGGGCGGCGCTGTCGGCGGGCTCATAGCGGGCCTGCTTGCGGCAGCCTCGGCGGGAGCGATGGGTCCTGGTCGCTTCAGTGCGGTCGGCCCGGATGCGGTCGCGGTGGCTCTCGCCGCCGCGGGGCTCTTCGCGCTCGGCATCGGCATCGGCCTCGCCGCAGCCATCCCGTCGCGCGTCACCTCACGTCTCACCGAATCCGCCTCGCGATAAGCTGAGCCAGTGCTGCGCCTCGTCGTCCTCATCTCCGGGGGCGGGTCGAACCTCCGCGCCCTTCTCGACGCCGCCCAGTCGGCAGACTTCCCCGCCCGTGTCGTCGCGGTGGGTGCCGACCGGCAGGCGGACGGCCTCGCGCACGCCGAGCACTACGGCATCCCGAGCTTCGTCGTGCCGTTCACCTCGTTCGAGTCGCGTGAGGCGTGGGGCGACGAGCTGCTCGCACAGCTGCGCGAGTGGGAGCCGGATGTGGTGATCCTGTCGGGCCTCATGCGTCTCGTGCCGCCGCAGGTGGTCGACGCGTTCAGCCCCGCGCTCATCAACACCCACCCCGCCTACCTGCCCGAGTTCCCGGGTGCCCACGGTGTGCGCGATGCGCTCGCCGCGGGCGTCACCCAGACGGGCGCGAGCGTCATCATCGTCGACAACGGTGTCGACACCGGACCGATCCTGCACCAGCGTCGTGTGCCGATCGAACCGGGCGATACCGAAGCCATCCTCCACGACCGCATCAAGCCTGTCGAACGTGAGCTGCTGGTGCAGACCGTGCTCGACATCGCAGACGGCACCATCGACCTCAAGGAGTACGCACAATGAGCGGCGCGACCATCGACCCCACCCTCTACCGGGAGCGCGACCGCGTCGCGATCCAGCGCGCCCTCATCGCGGTGAGCGACAAGACCGGGCTCGTCGAGCTCGCGACGGCGCTCGCGAACGCGGGCGTCGAGATCGTGTCGACGGGAGGGACGTCGAAGGCGATCGCGGATGCGGGTCTCCCTGTCACCCAGATCGGCGACCTGACCGGCTTCCCCGAGCATCTCGACGGGCGCGTGCGCACCCTTCACCCGCACGTGCACTCGGGCCTCCTCGCCGACCTGCGCCTTGAGAGCCACGAGGCAGAGCTTGCGCAGTTCGGCATCAAGCCGTTCGAGCTCGTCGTCGTGAACCTCTACCCCTTCGTCGAGACGGTCGCGTCGGGTGCCGCGTTCGACCAGGCGGTCGAGCAGATCGACATCGGCGGCCCCGCCATGGTGCGCGCCTCGGCGAAGAATCACGCGAACGTTGCCGTGGTCGTCTCGCCGGCGAAGTACGGCGCGATCGTGGACGCGCTCGCGGACGGCGGCACGACCCTCGCGCAGCGCCGCGAGTTCGCGCGCGACGCGTTCCTGCACACCGCGCAGTACGACGCCGCGGTGTCGCAGTGGTTCGTGGAGCAGGTTCCGGTGGGCGAGCAGACCGATTTCGCCGCCCACCTCGACGTGCGCGCCGAGCTCGACGCGACGCTCCGCTACGGCGAGAACGCGCACCAGAAGGCCGCGCTCTACACCGTGCCCGGTGCGGCCGGCATCGCCCAGGCGATCCAGCACGGCGGCAAGGAGATGTCGTACAACAACTACGTCGACGCGGATGCCGCGCTGCGCGCCGCGTACGACCACGAGACCCCGGCTGTCGCGATCATCAAGCACGCGAACCCGTGCGGCATCGCGACAGCGGATGACATCGCATCCGCCCACGCTCTCGCGCACGCATGCGATCCGCTGTCGGCGTTCGGCGGCGTGATCGCCGCGAACCGCATCATCACGAAGGCCGCGGCCGAGTCGATCGCGCCCATCTTCACCGAGGTGATCGTGGCTCCCGGCTTCGAGCCCGAGGCCCTCGAGATCCTGCAGGCGAAGAAGAACCTGCGCCTGCTCGAGCTGCCCGCTGGTTACGCCCGTGAGGGCCAGGAGCTGCGTCAGATCTCGGGTGGCCTGCTCGTGCAGGAGCCCGACACGCACTTCGCCGACCCGTCGACTTGGACGCTCGCCGCGGGTGCGGCTGCCGACGAGCAGACCCTCGCCGACCTCGAGTTCGCGTGGCGTGCGGTGCGCGCCGTGAAGTCGAACGGCATCCTGCTCGCCTCGGGCGGTGCGTCGGTGGGCGTCGGCATGGGTCAGGTGAACCGCGTCGACTCGTGCAAGCTCGCGATCGAGCGCGCAGGCGAGCGCGCCGCCGGCTCGGTCGCCGCAAGCGATGCGTTCTTCCCGTTTGCAGATGGCCCGCAGATCCTCATCGACGGCGGCGTGAAGGCCATCGTGCAGCCGGGCGGCTCGGTGCGCGACGCCGAGGTGATCGAGGCGTGCGCGGCAGCGGACGTGACTCTCTACTTCACCGGGGAGCGCCACTTCTTCCACTGAGCTGTGGGGGCGAACCCCGCACACGACGAAGGCCCGGATGGCGAACCATCCGGGCCTTCGCGTTTCGCAGGGATCAGGCGAAGAGCGCCTCGATCGGTCCGCGCGCGAAGTAGATCACGAAGCCGACGGCCACAACCCACAGCAGCGGGCTGATCTTCTTGATGCGGCCGCTGAAGGCGTAGATGAGCACCCAGCTCACGAAGCCCGCGCCGATGCCGTTGGCGATCGAGTAGGTGAGCGGCATCACGGTGACCGTGAGGAACACGGGCACGAGGGTCGCGAAGTCGGTGAGGTCGATGTGGCGGATCTGCGCCATCATCATCGCGCCGACGATCACCAGGACGGCGCCCGCGACCTCGGTGGGGACGATCTCCGTGAGCGGCGTGAAGAACATCGCGAGGAGGAACAGCGCACCGGTGACGACGTTCGCGAGACCCGTGCGGGCACCTTCGCTGACGCCGGCGCCCGACTCGATGAACACGGTGGCCGAGGACGACGAGGTCGCGCCTCCCACGACGGCGCCGACACCCTCGACGACGAGCGCCGACTTGATGCGCGGGAAGTCGCCCTTCTCATCGGCGAGGTTCGACTCCTTGGCGAGACCCGTCATGGTGCCCATCGCGTCGAAGAAGTTGGTGAACACGAGCGTGAAGACGAGCATGATGAGCGTCACGAGGCCGACCTTGCCGAGGTCGAAGCCGAAGCTCACGGCGCCGATGAGGCTGAGGTCGGGGATGCTCACGGGCGAGCCGTCGAGGGCGGGGACGGTGAGGCCCCAGCCGCCGGGGTTGAACGCGCCGTCGTTGCCGAACATGGGGCCGATCTTCCAGATCGCCTCGACGATGACCGCGAGCACGGTGCCGGCCGCGAGGCCGATGAGGATTCCGCCCTTGACCTTGAGCGCGATGAGGATCGCCGTGAGCACGAGGGTGACGAGGAACAGCAGCGTCGGGACGGTGGCGACCGATCCGTTGAGTCCGAGGCCCACAGGCGGCGAGCTCGAGCCGGTGCTCGTGACGAAGCCGGAGTTCACGAAGCCGATGAAGGCGATGAACAGGCCGATGCCGACCGTGATCGCGAGCTTCAGCTGAACCGGGACGGCGTCGAAGATGAGCTTGCGCAGGCCGGTGGCGGCGAGCAGCACGATGATGAGGCCGTTGATGATGACGAGCGCCATCGCCTCGGGCCAGGTCACGTGGCCGATGACCGTGAACGCGAGGAAGGCGTTGAGGCCGAGGCCGGCGGCGAAGGCGAAGGGCAGGCGGGTGATGACGCCGAAGAGGATCGTCATGACACCGGCGGTGAGGGCGGTCGCGGCGGAGACCGCGCCGAACGCGAGCTCGTTGCCGGCGACATCCGGCTTGCCGGACAGGATGATCGGGTTGAGGATCACGATGTACGCCATCGCGACGAACGTCACGATGCCGCCGCGCACCTCGGTGGCGAGGTTCGAGCCGCGCTCGCTGATGTGGAAGAACTTGTCGAGTCCGCTGCGCGGTTCGCTCGTCGTGGTCTGAGAGGTCACAGATGGCTCCGAAGGAAGAGGTCGGGATTGTGGTGGTGGAAGAGCGGCCACCTGGCAGGTCGCCCCGGCCCGAGTGTAGTGAATATGTGATGCCTCAGCGTTATTGCGCGCGGTGATCGCCGCACATAGGCTGGAAGGCTGCCAGGGCGCGCATCGGGAGAACCGGACGCGCCCTCCGGCTTTCCCACTCCATCCCCGCGCCTTCGTGCGCACCAGCGAAGTCGAACCATGCCTCACGCCACCGCCCCCGCTCGCGGCACCACACGCACCCTGATGCGGCTCCTGCCGTTCGTGCGCCCCTACCTGGCACGCACGATCGTGAGCTTCTTCGTCTACATCGCTCTCGTGCTCGTGGCGCTCGGGGTGCCGATCGCCCTCCAGTGGATCGTCGACGGCCCGCTCGCCGACGGCGACGCGGCCGCGGTGTGGCCCGCAGCCGGAGTCGTGCTGCTGCTCGGCATCGCCGAAGGTGTGCTCATGGTGCTGCGGCGCAGCCTCGTGCTGACGCCCTCGACCCACATCGAGGCGGGCATCCGCAACACCCTCTACGCGAAGCTGCAGGATCTCCCCGTCGCCTTCCACGACCGCTGGCAGTCGGGGCAGCTGCTGTCGCGCGCCATGGGCGACCTCTCGATCATCCGCCGCTGGTTCGCGTTCGGCATCGTGCTGCTGGTCGGCAACGTGGTCGTGATCATCGTCGGGTTCTCGATCCTGTTCGCGTGGTCGTGGCAGCTCGCGCTCATCTTCATCGTCACGTCGATCCCGATGTGGTTCGTGAGCTTCCGCTTCGAGAAGCGCTACTCGATCGTGTCGCGCCGTGCCCAGGACCAGCAGGGCGACCTCGCGACCGCGGTCGAGGAGTCGGTGCACGGCATCCGCGTGCTGAAGGCCTTCGGGCGCGGCAAGCACAGCCTCCAGGCCTTCCTGCAGCAGGCGGAGGAGCTGCGCGGCACCGAGCTCGCGAAGGCGAAGGCTGTCGCGCAGCTGTGGCTGTGGCTGCTCATGATCCCCGACACGGCGTTCGCGCTGTCGCTGCTCGGGGGTGTGTGGCTCGCGGCGAACGGCGAGCTGAGCGTGGGCGCGCTCGTCGCGTTCTTCTCCGCCGCCGCCGTGATGCGCTGGCCCATCGAGTCCATCGGATGGCTCCTGCAGATGACGTTCGAGGCCCGCACCGCTGTGGAGCGCCTCTTCGAGGTGCTCGACGAGCCCAACCCGATCACGGATCCCGCGACGCCGACGACGCCAGCCGAGGCGCGCGGACGGCTCGTGTTCGACCACGCCCACTTCCGCTACCAGGACGCACCCGACGGTGTGCCGGATCTGCTCGACGACATCCAGCTCGAACTCGAGCCGGGTGAGACGATGGCGCTCGTGGGGCTCACCGGCTCCGGCAAGACGACCCTCACCTCTCTCACGACGCGGCTCTACGACGTGACGGGAGGCCGCATCCTGCTCGACGGCGTCGACATCCGCGACCTCACCCGCGAGGAGCTGCGCGCCCGCATCGCGATGGCGTTCGAGGAGGCGACGCTGTTCTCGGCGTCGGTGCGCGACAACGTGCTCATCGGCCGACCCGACCTCGATCCGGATTCGCCCGAGGCGGAGGCGGTCCTCGCCGAGGCGCTCGAGATCGCGCAGGCCGACTTCGTCGAGCGGCTGCCGATGGGAGCCGACACCACGATCGGCGAGGAGGGCATGAGCCTCTCCGGCGGGCAGCGCCAGCGCATCGCGCTCGCCCGCGCCGTCGCCGCGCGCCCCTCGGTGCTCGTGCTCGACGACCCCCTGTCGGCGCTCGACGTCGACACAGAGGCACGCGTCGAGGCGGGACTTCGCCGCGTGCTCGCCGACACGACCGCCCTCATCGTCGCGCACCGTCCGTCGACCGTCATGCTCGCCGATCGCGTCGCCCTGCTGCAGGACGGCCGCATCGCCGATGTCGGCACGCACAGCGAGCTGCTCGCCCGCAGCGACCACTACCGCTATGTCATCTCGTCGCTCGACGACGACCGCACGATCGAGGAGGTGCGCGCATGACCGCCGTCATCGAAGGCGTCGAAGGCGAAGACCGCCAGGACTACACCCGCGCCGAGAACAAGGTCATCCGCGCGCGGGCGCTGAAGCTCCTCGGATCGCTGCTGCGGCCGCTCAAGGCGCGCGTCATCTGGTCATTCGTCATCATCGCGGTGAGCACGGCCCTGCAGACCGCGGGGCCGGCGCTCATCGCGCTCGGCATCGACGTGGGTCTGCCCGCGATCGTGGACCGCGCGGATGCGCTGCCGCTCATCGGGATCGTCGCGCTCTACGTGACCGCCGCCGTCGTGGGGGCCGTGCTGATGTGGCAGTACACGATGCTCTCGGCGCGGCTCAGCCAGGCGTTCCTGTTCGATCTGCGCGGGCGCATCTTCCGTCATTCGCAGCTGCTGAGCCTCGAGTTCCACGAGAGCTACACCTCGGGGCGCATCATCGCGCGTCAGACGAACGACCTCGACTCCATCCGCGAGCTTCTCGACTCCGGGCTCCAGGGGCTCATCCGCGGCATCCTCTACATGGGGTTCATCGCGATCGCGCTCGCCATCATCGATCCCCTCACCGCGCTCGTCGTCGCGTGCTCGCTTCCCGTGCTGTTCGCGCTCACCCGCTGGTTCCAGGTCGCCTCGCAGAAGGCATTCCGTGCCACGCGCGTGCACTCGGCGCGCGTCATCGTGAAGTTCGTCGAGACGATGACGGGCATGCGCGCGGTCAAGGCGTTCCGTGCGGAGAAGCGCAATGAGCAGGAGTTCGGCGAGCTCGTCGAGAACTACCGCGACGCCAACGCGCGCGCGATCCGCGTCTTCAGCATCTTCGACCCGGCGCTCGTCGTCGTGGGCAACATCGTCGTCGCGGCGGTGCTGCTCGTCGGCGGGCTGCGCGTCGTGGACGGCACGCTCGCGATCGGCGTGCTGCTCGCCGCCCTCATGTACGCGCGCCGCTTCTACGACCCGATGGAGGAGATGGCGCAGTTCTACAACTCCTACCAGTCGGCGTTCGCGGCGCTCGAGAAGATCTCCGGTGTGCTCGACGAGAACCCGAGCGTGCCCGACCCGGTGAAGCCCATCGACCTGTGGGAGGCGAAGGGCGACCTGCGCTTCGACGGCGTCGAGTTCGCCTACAACGCGGATCGCGTCGTGCTGCCGGGCTTCGACCTGCACATCCCTGCGGGCCAGACGGTCGCGCTCGTCGGATCGACGGGAGCGGGCAAGTCGACGCTCGCGAAGCTCGTGGCGCGCTTCTACGACCCGAGCGCGGGCGCGGTGCTGCTCGACGGCATCGACATGCGCTCGGTGCACCCCAAGGATCTGCGCCGCGCCGTCGTCATGGTCACGCAGGAGGCGTACCTGTTCTCGGGTTCCGTCGCCGACAACATCGCACTCGGCAAGCCGGGTGCGAACCGTGACGAGATCGTCGCCGCGGCGAAGGCGGTCGGTGCGCACGAGTTCATCGAAGCGCTCCCCGACGGCTACGACACGGACGTCAACAAGCGCGGCGGACGCGTCTCGGCCGGCCAGCGTCAGCTGCTGTCGTTCGCGCGCGCGTTCATCGCCGACCCGGCGGTGCTCATCCTCGACGAGGCCACCGCATCGCTCGACATCCCGAGCGAGCGTCTCGTGCAGGAGGGGCTCACGACCCTCCTCGCCGACCGCACGGCGATCGTGATCGCCCACCGCCTGTCGACGGTGTCGATCGCGGACCGCGTGCTCGTGATGGAGCGTGGGCGCATCGTCGAGGACGACACCCCTGCTGCGCTCATCGCGGGGACGGGGCGCTTCGCGACGCTGCACAAGGCGTGGCGCGACTCGCTCGTGTGAGCCGCGAGGCGTCAGTCTGCTGAGGGGCGGCGCGCTGCGATGAACTGCGCGAGTGTCGTCATGGGAAGCGGTGCGGCGCTGAGCGGGCGTCGGGCGGTGGTCTCGGGGCGCAGTGCGTCGAGCAGGAGGGCGCGCTGACGCGCGATCACGATGCTGCGCGCCGGCTCGGGCAGGAACCCGAGGCTGGCGATCATCGTCGGCAGAAAGGCGACGTCGGTGGTCTCGATGTCGGGGCGCAGCAGCCCATCGCGTCGTGCGCGTTCGACGAGCCGTTCCGTCGGCTCATTCCAGCGGCCGGGTGCCCACCCCTCTGGCGGGTTCTCACGGGCCCATCCGGCCACGGCGTCGATCCACGGGTGCTCGATGATGAGGGCGGCGGCGCCGTCGATGAATGACTCGAGGGCGCGCCAGTCGTCGGGATCGGAGAGGGAGAGCTCCGCGACCTCGGCGAGCAGGGCGTCCGAGCGGAAGGCGAGGGCGGTGAGGAGCGCTGCGCGGTGCGGGAAGTTCCGGTGGAGGGTCCCTTTGCCGACGCCAGCGCGCTCTGCCACGAGGTACATCGGGACGTCGATGCCGCGGTGCGCGATCAGCTCGCCCGCCGCCCGGAGCAGCCGTTCGCGATTCTCGCTGGCCTGTGCGGGTGCTGCCGTGCTCACCCGCACAGCCTAGGTGGTTGCGGATGGACCGCGCCTGCTACCATGCGGGGAATATTACCCGGCATCGAGGAGCATCGTGTCCCTCTCCTTTCGCGCGCCTGCGGCAGCTCTCGCTGCGCTGGCGGTCGCGGGGTGCATCACCGTGCATCCCACCCCCGCACCCGCGGCTGCGGCGTCGACCATTCCCGACCCGCTGTGTGCTCCGTCGGGAGCCGCCGCGGACATCACCCTGGGTGCCGACGAGGTCGCGCCTGCCGGTGACCTGGTGATCACGTGCGACGCGACGATCGACCTCGCCGGCCATCAGCTCACCCTCCGATCCATCCAGATCGTCGGCGACGTGCACGTCGCCTTCGTCGACAGCTCTGCCGCTGACGCGGATGGATACCGCGCCGGGCGGATCACCGTGGACGCGACGGGCACGGAGCTCGCCGGGATCGGCCTCTCCGAAGGGGCCAGTGTGGTGCTGGATGTGGATGGCACCCGCGCCGTCGGAGGAGCTGATGCTGCGGGAATCGGGACCGGCCGTCAGCACACCGCGAGAGACATCGAGGTGCGCGGGCGCGGAACGGTCGCCTTCGGAGGCGAAGGGGCCGCCGGAATCGGCGCGGGCGAAAGCGGCCATGTGAACGACATCCTCATCACCGGGAACGACACGCACGCCTACGGCGGCCCCACCACGGCGAGCGGTGCGGGCATCGGAACGGGAATCGGCGAGGTCACCACGACCGGTGCGCCGATTCTCCTCCGGAGCACGGTGTCATCCGTCATCGTCTCGGGGCACCGGACCGTCGCGCAGTCGTACGGGCAGGGCGCGGGAATCGGGAGCTCCACCGATGCGGAGATCGGCACCATCCGCATCTCAGGTGATGACACGCAGGCTTCCTCCGGCGACTTCCTCGATGCCACTGCGAGCGTGTACGGCCGCACCCCGTATCCGGGCGCGGGCGCGGGGATCGGGGGCGGCGCCGGAGGGCGCTACGACCAGATCGAGGTCACCGGGGCAGGGACACGGGCGGAGTCGGGGATGGGCGCGGGGATCGGCAACGGTGCAGCGAGCATCCTCGGATTGCCTGTGGGTCCAGCTCGTGCGGGCAGCATCCTCGTCAGCGGAGATGACACCGCTGCACGCAGCAACTGGGGGGCGGGAATCGGCGGCGGCATCTCGGCGTCTCCCGAGCGGATCGAGATCAGCGGGGAACGGGTGTTCGCGTCGTCGCAGAGAGGCGGCGCGGGGGTCGGCACCGGCTACACCCTGTGGCTCGCGAAGCACGTCGCGGAGTCCTGGCCAGGGGACGACCTGAGATTCCACTCGGAGGAGGTCGCGGAGATCGTCATCTCCGGGGGCTCGCTGACCGCAGTCGGAGGGGCCGCGGTCTCTCCCGGCGGCACGAACGCACGAGGTGCGGGTGGTGCGGCGATCGGAGGCGGTCAGAACAGCCCGGGCGGGAGCATCGTGATCCACGGCGATGCGGAGGTCACGCTGCGTCTCGCCGAGGGGGACGAGCCGGACGCCGCCCCGCGGCACCTTCTCGGCGGGGACGCCTGGTTCTTCGGCGAGGTGCGCATCGAGGGGCTGCTTCGGATCGACGTGACCGGCGAGGTGGCGCTGATGGGGGCGACCTGCACGCCTGGCGCTCCCTACCCGGACCCGGCGTACTGTCCGGCTTTCTCCCCGGACCGCGATGTGGAGCACCGCATCGTCGTCACCTCGACCGGCTCGATCGTCGGCCCGGCCGATGATCCCACCGCGGGCCCGAACATCACCGGCGAGGCGCGCATCGCCAACTCCGGCGTCATCACGCTCGCTCGCGACCTGCTCGACGATGACATCGAGGTGCTCGGCAACCACACGATCGTGAGCTTCGATGGCGCCGGCGAGGTGACGGTGTTCGCCCCGACGATGCGCCAGGGCGAGAGACCGCTGCCTGATCTGCCCGATGTCGGCGACGGTCTGCTGTTCCTCGCCTGGGAGGACGCAGCGGGGGAGGCGTTCGATATCGACACCGCGCTCCCGCACGCCCAGACGACCGAGCCTGCCCGCCTCGATCTCACGGCGCGCACGGTCGCGATCGCCGCCGACGAGGTGCGGGCGGAGCTCAGCGCCGGCGGAGAAGGCGAGGTGCCGCTCGTGCTGCGCACGGCCGAGGGCACGCCCGTGGATGTCGCCGAATGGAGCGTCGTGGACGCGCCCGCCGAGGTGACCGCGTCGATCGCCTCGTCTCCCGCGCGCCTGGTCGTCTCCGCAGAGACCAGCGGGGAGTACGAGGTCACGCTCCGTGCCCGCGCGGACGCGGGCTGGACGACGGCGGTGGCGCTCGTCTCCGTCGCCCCGGCGGACGTGGCGCGTGTGGAGCTGGACGTCGTGGATGGGAACGGCGGCGTGGTGATGCAAGGGGACAGCATCACTCTCACCGCGACCGGATTCGATGCCTACGGCAACAGCACGGGCGACCTGTCGGACGACGTGGAGGTCTCGAGCGACCAGCCGGCCGACGTCATCGACGGCATGACGGTCACCTTCATGCACGCCAGCCCACACCGGCTCACCGTCACGCATGTGCCGACCGGTGTGTTCGCGAGTGTGGTCGTCGAGGTGACGCCCGTCGAGTCTCCCGCCGATGATCTCGTCGTGACAGGCGCGGCCGTGGGCAGTCGGCTCGCCTGGGCGCTGGCCTTGGTGGCGGTCGGGATCGTGATGCTGCGCGTGCGGCGCGTCAGCCCTGGATCGTGTTGATGAGAACGGCGATCACGGCGGCCACTGCGGCGACGCCTGCCGCCGAGACACCCAGCATCGTGAACAGCTTGCGGCGATCCAGCGTCTCGTTGAAGCCCAGCTCGTCCGCTTCGCGCCGGACGAGCCGGCGGATGGGCTCGGCGCTCACGCGCAGGTCCACCTGGTCGTCGAGGCGCTGGCGGGCGGAGACACTGGACTGCGGGGCGAACCGCGGCGCGTTGTCGGGGCCCCACTCGAGCTGGCGCGGCGTCTCGACGATCGTGAACTTCGAGTCGATCTCGTCGGTGATGATCGAGTAGCTCGAGGTCGCGCTGAGGCGGGTCTCCTTGAACACCACCCACCAGGCGGGGTTCGTGAGATCCAGTTCGATGTCGAAGCCCTTGGGGGTGCGGCGGAACGCGAACGCGGTGCCGCGCAGGCGCTGCTGCAGTGCAGCCATCATGTCGTCGGTGCGGCTCATGACACGACAGGCTAGCGGTCGCGCCCCTCCTCGTGGGCACGCCCGTTCGGGGGAAGACGCGCCTGTCCTGAGCGATCGTCAGCCGAGAGGGCGGGCGCGGCGCAGGTCCACCCGGTACCCGGAGCGATCGGGCGTCCACCGCAGCGGCGTGCCTTCGCGGCGATAGTGCTCGAGGGCGGCTGGCTCGAGTCCCGGTGCGACCTGGCCGGACGCGCGCACCACGCGCCACCACGGCACGTCGTGTCCGTGGTGCGCCATGATGCGCCCCACCTGCCGGGCGGCACGGGATCCGAGGATCGCGGCGACCTCGCCGTAGCTCCGTGCGCAGCCTTCGGGGATCGCCGCGACGACGTCGAGAACGGCCTCGACGAACGCGTCGCTCGCTCCCGGATGCGCCACGCGTGTCAGAGGGCGAGCGCGCCGAGCTTCTCGCCGTAGGGCGTCTCGCCGACGATCTCGAACCCGACCGCCTTGAAGAACTCCTCGGGGCCATCCTCGCCGGGAGCCCACACGACCGTGATCTGCGAGAACCCGCGGCGGCGCGCCTCGTCGGCCAGAGCCTTCACCGCGAAACGTCCCACACCCGAGCCCTGCGCGTCCGCCTCC
Organism: Actinomycetes bacterium; assembly: GCA_023432305.1. GTDB lineage: Bacteria > Actinomycetota > Actinomycetes > Actinomycetales > Microbacteriaceae > Homoserinibacter. Next base: position 2,489 of record JAEYUT010000104.1, on the reverse strand, counting down.
ACGTGCACGCGCCACAGCGCCGCCTTGAGGTACTCCTCGGTGGCATCCGGATCGAACGTGCCCATGACATAGCCGACCACGTCATCGCCGTCGAGCACCACACGCGGCCAGGAGCCCGCAGGATCGAGATCCTGCTCGGCGTGCACGTAGGTCTCCGGTTCGATGAACGCCTCCTGGCCGGGCTTGAGGGCGAGGTTGCGCGCCGCGACGATGGTCTGCGCAGTCAGCTCTTCGAGTCTCAGATCGGCCATGCCCCCCAGGCTAGCCGCGACATCGGACGAGCGCACCAGATATCTCGATGTCGAGATATCTGCCACTCGCGGTAGTCTGGTTCGCGGCGTACACGCGAAAGGACACCCCACGTGGTCGAAAAGATCAAGGTCGAAGGCAAGGTCGTCGAACTCGACGGCGACGAGATGACCCGCATCATCTGGCAGTTCATCAAGGACCGCCTCATCCACCCCTACCTCGAGATCGACCTCGAGTACTACGACCTGGGCATCGAGAACCGCGATGCGACCGACGACCAGGTCACCATCGACGCGGCTCACGCGATCCAGAAGCACGGTGTCGGCGTCAAGTGCGCCACCATCACCCCCGACGAGGCGCGCGTCGAGGAGTTCAGCCTCAAGAAGATGTGGAAGTCGCCCAACGGCACCATCCGCAACATCCTCGGCGGCGTGATCTTCCGCGAGCCGATCATCATCTCCAACATCCCGCGTCTCGTGCCCGGATGGAACAAGCCCATCATCATCGGACGTCACGCGTTCGGCGACCAGTACCGCGCCACCGACTTCCTCTTCGAGGGCAAGGGCACGCTCACGGTCGAGTTCACCCCCGAGGACGGCAGCGAGCCGCTCAAGTTCGAGGTCTTCCAGGCCCCGGGCAACGGCATCGCGCAGGTGCAGTACAACCTCGACGAGTCGATCCGCGACTTCGCGCGCGCCTCGCTCAACTACGGCCTCGCACGCAACTACCCGGTGTACCTCTCCACGAAGAACACCATCCTGAAGGCCTACGACGGCCGCTTCAAGGACATCTTCCAGGAGATCTTCGACACCGAGTTCAAGGAGCAGTTCGACGCCGCGGGCCTCACCTACGAGCACCGCCTCATCGACGACATGGTCGCCTCGGCCATGAAGTGGGAGGGCGGCTACGTCTGGGCCTGCAAGAACTACGACGGCGACGTGCAGTCGGACACCGTGGCTCAGGGCTTCGGCTCGCTCGGTCTCATGACCTCCGTGCTCGCCACCCCGGACGGCAAGATCGTCGAGGCGGAGGCCGCGCACGGCACCGTCACGCGCCACTACCGTCAGCACCAGGCCGGCAAGCCCACCTCCACCAACCCGATCGCCTCGATCTTCGCGTGGACCCGCGGCCTCATGCACCGCGGCAAGCTCGACGGCAACCAGGCCCTGATCGAGTTCGCCGAGACGCTCGAGGATGTCGTCATCAAGACGGTCGAGTCGGGCAAGATGACGAAGGACCTCGCGCTCCTCGTCAGCCCCGACCAGGAGTGGCAGACCACCGAGGAGTTCCTCGCGACCCTCGACGAGAACCTCAAGGCGCGTCTGGCGTAATCGCCTCTGCGCACCACGAAGGGCTGGGCCGAAAGGCCTGGCCCTTCGTCGTGTCCGGAACGTAGCGTTGAGGGCATGAGCGACCCCACGGCGAACGCGCCTGTCACCATCACCGTCACGGGAGCGGCCGGCCAGATCGGCTACGCGCTGCTGTTCCGCATCACCGCAGGCGACATGCTGGGGGATCGGCCGGTGCGGCTGCGGCTGCTCGAGATCCCGCAGGCCGTCGCGGCGGCGGAGGGAACCGCGATGGAGCTCGCGGATGCCGCATTCCCGCTCCTGGACTCCGTGGACGTCTTCGACGACGCCGGGGCAGCCTTCGACGGGGCGAACGTCGGGCTGCTCGTCGGCGCCCGCCCGCGCACGGCAGGCATGGAGCGGGGGGATCTGCTCGCCGCGAACGCGGGCATCTTCGGGCCGCAGGGCCGCGCGATCAACGACCACGCCGCCGATGACATCCGGGTGCTCGTGGTGGGGAATCCCGCCAACACCAACGCCCTCATCGCCGCGCGTCACGCCCCGGATGTCCCGTCGGAGCGCTTCACCGCGATGACCCGACTCGACCACAACCGCGGCCTCGCGCAGCTCGCCGCCCACCTCGACGTGGGTGTCGGGCGGCTCAGCCGCATGACCGTGTGGGGCAACCACTCCTCGACGCAGGTGCCGGATCCCTCGCACGTCGAGCTCGACGGCGCGCCCGTCGAACTCGATCCCGCATGGGTCGCCGAGCACTTCGCGCCCACCGTCGCCACCCGCGGCGCCGCCATCATCGAGGCGCGCGGCGCCTCATCCGCGGCCTCCGCCGCCTCCGCTGCGATCGACCACATGCGCGACTGGATGCTCGGAACCCCTGGCCATGACTGGGTCTCGGTCGCGCTCATGAGCCGCGACGAGTACGGCGTACCCGAC
>JAEYUT010000087.1 GCA_023432305.1 Actinomycetes bacterium | reverse complement strand
GTTCACATGCACACCGAACGCGAGACCGCTCTGCTGGCGAGCGTGCCGACCGGGCTGTACGTCGATGGTGTGTGGCGTCCGGGATCGGGAGGGCGCACGATCGACGTCGTCGACCCGGCGACCGGTGGGCGCATCGCGCAGATCGCCGATGCGACGCCTGAGGACGGTCTCGCTGCCCTCGACGCCGCCGACCGCGCATTCCCGAGCTGGGCGGCGACGCCCGCGCGCCAGCGCGGCGAGATCCTGCGCCGTGCGTTCGACCTGCTGCAGGAGCGCGCCGATGACTTCGCGCTGCTGATGACCCTCGAGATGGGCAAGCCGCTCGCCGAGGCACGGGGAGAGGTCGCCTACGGCGGCGAGTTCCTGCGCTGGTTCGCTGAGGAGGCTCCGCGACTCGGGGGACGATATGGCCCGAACCCCGAGGGTACGGGGCGGATGATCGTCACCCAGCACCCTGTGGGGCCGTGCTTCCTCATCACTCCGTGGAACTTCCCGCTGGCGATGGCGACACGCAAGATCGCGCCCGCGCTCGCGGCCGGCTGCACGGTCGTCATCAAGCCCGCGACCCTCACCCCGCTCACGACCCTCGCCTTCGCAGCGCTGCTGGAAGAAGCGGGTGTGCCCGCGGGCGTCGTCAACGTCATCACGACCTCGACCTCGAACGCCGTGTGCGAGCCGATCATCCGCGACCCGCGCTTGCGCAAACTCTCCTTCACCGGCTCCACCGCCGTCGGTCAGACCCTGCTCGCCCAGGCCGCGCAAGGGGTCCTGCGCACCTCGATGGAGCTCGGCGGCAACGCGCCGTTCGTCGTCTTCGAGGATGCGGATCTCGAGCTCGCGGTCGAGGGCGCACTGGCGGCGAAGTTCCGCAACATCGGTCAGGCATGCACGGCCGCCAATCGCTTCTACGTGCATCGTTCGCTTGTGGAGCGCTTCACAGCGCGCATCACCGAGCGGGTCGACGGGTTCCGCGTCGGGCGCGGAACCGAAGACGGCGTGCGCATCGGCCCGCTCATCGACGCCAAGGCCGTCGCCAAGGTGCACGAGCTCGTCACCGACGCCGTCGCGCGCGGCGCGCGTGTGCTGACAGGTGGGGCGCCCCTCGAGGGATCCGGAACGTTCTACGCGCCCACTGTGCTCGCCGACGTTGCCGCCGGATCCGACATCCTCCGTGAGGAGATCTTCGGGCCCGTGCTCACGATCGTCCCGTTCGACGACGAGGACGAGGCGATCGCCCTCGCCAACGACACCGAATACGGACTCGTCTCCTACGTGTACACCCGGGATCTGGCCCGCGGCCAGCGCATGATCGACCGACTGCAGACCGGGATGATGGGCCTCAACGTGGGCGTGGTCTCGAACGCAGCGGCACCGTTCGGAGGGTGGAAGATGTCGGGGCTGGGCCGCGAGGGTGGAGCAGAGGGCATCCACGAATACCTGCAGACGAAGTACACGATGACGCCGTCGGCATGACGCCCCCGGCGAAGCGCGCCAGAATAGAGCCATGACCGACTCGCGACTCGCCGTCATCGTCCTCGCCGCAGGAGAGGGCACGCGCATGCGATCCCGCCGTGCCAAGGTGCTGCACCCGATCGCCGGGCTTCCGATGGTCGGGCATGTGCTCGCCACAGCCGCGCGACTCGAACCCGCCTACATCGAGGTGGTTGTGCGCCACCAGCGCGACGCGGTGGCCGAGGCGGTGCTCGAGTACTCCGCCGACGCGCGCATCGTCGACCAGGACGACATCCCCGGCACGGGCCGCGCGGTCGAGCTCGCTGTCGATGCACTTCCCGCCGACTTCGACGGCGATGTCGTCGTGGTCTCGGGAGATGTTCCGCTTCTGGATGCCGACACCCTCTCCGACCTCATCGCGAAGCATCGCGCCGCGCACGCGGCGGCGACCATCCTCTCTGCTGTGCTCGACGACGCGACCGGCTACGGCCGCATCGTGCGCGATGCCGACGGGGGAGTGGCCCGCATCGTCGAGCACAAGGACGCCGATGACGCCGTGCGCGTGATCACCGAGGTCAACTCCGGCAGCTACGTCTTCGCAGCATCCGCTCTGCGCGAGACCCTGCCGCGGATCGGCACCGCCAACGCGCAGGGCGAGAAGTACCTCACGGACGTCGTGGAGCTGCTGCGTGCTGACTCCGCGCCCGTCGCCGCCGTGCCCGTCGCCGACGCGTGGCGCGTCGAAGGCGTCAACAACCGGGTGCAGCTCGCGGAGCAGGCGGCTCGCCTCAACCAGATGATCGTGCGCGGCCACCAGATGAACGGGGTCAGCATCCAGGACCCCGCCACCACCTGGATCGACCTGACCGTCTCCATCGGCGAGGACACCGTGGTTCTGCCGAACACGCGCCTCGCCGGGGCCACCACGATCGATCGCGACGCGACCATCGGCCCCGACACCACCCTCGTCGACTGCGAGGTCGGCGAAGGCGCGGTCGTGAAGCGCACGGACGCGACCCTCGCACTCATCGAGGCGTACGCCGAGGTCGGCCCGTTCGCCTACCTCCGCCCCGGGACGGTTCTGCGCGGCGGCGGCAAGATCGGCACGTTCGTGGAGACGAAGAACGCCGAGATCGGACGCGGCTCGAAGGTGCCGCACCTGTCGTACATCGGAGACACGCTCGTCGGCGAGAAGTCGAACATCGGCGCCGGCACCATCACCGCCAACTACGACGGGGTCAGCAAGCACCGCACCACTGTCGGCTCGCACGTGCGCACCGGCAGCCACAACGTGTTCGTCGCCCCCGTCACCATCGGCGACGGCGTCTACTCGGGTGCGGGAACCGTCATCCGCAAGGATGTGCCCGCGGGGGCTCTCGCCATCAACGTCGCCCCGCAGCGCAACGTCGAAGGATGGGTGGAGC
>JAEYUT010000176.1 GCA_023432305.1 Actinomycetes bacterium | reverse complement strand
GTTCTGAGCACTCCGACCGGCACGGGGAAGTCCCTCGTCGCGATCGCGGCGCATGCGATGGCACTCGCACAGGGGCGGCGCTCCTACTACACGGCCCCCATCAAAGCCCTGGTGAGCGAGAAGTTCTTCGACCTCGTGCACCTGTTCGGCGCCGAGAACGTCGGCATGGTCACGGGCGATTCCAGTGTGAACCCCGACGCCCCCATCGTGTGCTGCACGGCCGAGATCCTCGCCAACATCGCGCTGCGCAACGGCGTCGACGCCGAGGTGGATTCGGTGGTCATGGATGAGTTCCATTTCTATGCGGACCCGGAACGCGGCTGGGCATGGCAGGTTCCGCTCCTGGAGCTCGCGCGCGCGCGGTTCGTGCTGATGTCGGCGACCCTCGGCGATGTGTCGGCGATCGCATCCGACCTGGAGCGCCGGACCGGCCGCGAGGTCGCGCAGGTGACGGGGGTCGCGCGCCCGGTGCCGCTGCACTATCGCTACGCCGTCGCCCCGGTGCAGGAGCTCGTGGAGGAGCTGCTCGCCGATGGACTGGCGCCGGTGTACATCGTGCACTTCTCTCAGGCGGCGGCCGTCGAACGCGCCCAAGCGCTCGCGAGCGTGCGGGTCGCAAGCCGCGAGCAGCGCGACGCGATCGCCGCCGCGATCGGAGGCTTTCGATTCTCGACCGGGTTCGGCACCACCCTCAGCCGGCTCGTGCGCTCGGGCATCGGAGTGCATCACGCGGGCATGCTCCCTCGCTACCGGCGGCTCGTGGAGCAGCTCGCGCAGCAGGGGCTGCTGCGCGTCGTCTGCGGCACCGACACCCTCGGGGTGGGCATCAATGTGCCGATCCGCACGGTGCTGCTCACCGGGCTCACCAAGTTCGACGGCACCCGCATGCGCCACCTGAGTGCGCGCGAGTTCCACCAGGTCGCGGGGCGCGCCGGCCGGGCGGGCTTCGACACGGCGGGGGAGGTCGTGGCGCTCGCACCCGAGCACGAGATCGAGAACGCGAAGGCGGCAGCCAAGGCGGGAAGCGACCCGAAGGCGCAGCGCAAGGTCGTGAAGAAGAAGGCCCCGGCCGGATTCGTGAACTGGGGCCCCGCGAGCTTCGAGCGGCTCATCGCCGCCGAGCCAGAGCCGCTCGCGAGCTCGATGCGCTTCACCGCGGCGATGATGCTGCAGATCCTGAGCCGGCCCGGTGCGGATGCGCCCGCCGCCGACCCGCGCAGCGCATTCCAGTCGGTGCGTGCGCTCGTCACCGACAACCACGCATCTCCCTCACAGCGGGCGGCGCTCGCGAGGCGGGCCATCGCCGTCTACCGCACCCTGCGCACGGCAGGGGTCGTCGAGCAGCACGGCGGCGGCTTCGCGGGAGATGCCCGCGTGACGCTCACCGTCGAGCTCCAGCATGACTTCGCGCTCAACCAGCCGCTCTCGCCATTCGCTCTCGCTGCGCTCGAACTGCTCGATCGCGAAGTTCCGAGCTACCCGCTCGACGCCATCAGCGTCATCGAGGCGACGCTCGACGATCCGCGCCCCATCCTCTCGCAGCAGCAGTTCCGTGCGCGCGGGGAGGCCGTCGCCGCGATGAAGTCCGAGGGCATCGAGTACGAGGAGCGGATGGAGCTTCTCGAGGACGTCACCTGGCCGAAGCCCCTCGAGGACCTCCTCGATCAGGCCTACGAGACCTTCGCGTCCACCCAGCCGTGGATCCGCGACTTCGAGCTGAGCCCGAAATCGGTCGTCCGCGACATGTACGAGCGCGCGATGACCTTCGCCGAGTATGTGTCGCTGTACGACCTCGGGCGCAGCGAAGGCCTCGTGCTCCGCTACCTGAGCGACGCGTACCGCGCGGCGCGCCAGACGATCCCCGACGACGCCAAGACGGAGGAGCTGCGCGACCTCGTCGAATGGCTGGGGGAGCTCGTGCGCCAGGTCGACTCGAGCCTGCTCGATGAGTGGTCGGCGCTGACCGACCCGGCGGCGGCCAGCGTCCCCCAGGAGGCGGTGGTGCCCCCGGCGCCCAGCGACGTCACCGCAAATGAGCGCGCGTTCCTCGTGCTCGTGCGCAACGAGCTGTGGCGCCGGGTGCAGCTCGCAGCGCTGCAGCGTGACGACGACCTCGTCGCCCTGGACCCGGGTGCCGCCTGGCCGGATGCGCTCGACGCGTACTTCGAGGAGCACGACGCGATCGGAACCGGACCTGATGCGCGCAGCTCGGCACGGCTGCTCATCACCCGGCAGCCCGACAGCTGGCAGGTGCGGCAGATCATCGACGACCCCGAGGGGCATCACGACTGGGGGATCGATGCCGTGGTCGACCTCGGCGCATCGCGCGAGGCGGGCGTCGCGGTCGTCCGCGTCAGCGGACTCAGGAGGCTGTGACGTCGCCCTCGTCGGATGTGCGAGAGGAGCGCACGATCAGAGCGAGCCAGGCGATGGCCGGCACGATGCACGCCAGAAGTGCAACCGACCCGCCTACCGCGAACCAGCCCGTGTAGGGGGCGAGGGCAGGCTCCTGACAGTCGCCGGCGGCCTGCGCGCACCACTGGGCGGAGGTCGTCGTGACGTCGACGACCGCGAAGCACAGCGCCGCGACGA
>JAEYUT010000029.1 GCA_023432305.1 Actinomycetes bacterium | reverse complement strand
GCGCGCGGGCGGGGTGGTGCCGCCGTTGTCGGGTGCGAGGTCTCCGAGGAGCCCGCGCAGGTCGAGACCGGTGAGGTTCTGCACGACCGTGGGCACCTCGCTCGCGACCTGCGCGACCGTCTTGGTGACCGCGGAGGCGCCGTCGGTCGAGACGACGGTGAGGTTGCCGATCGCGGCGAGCGGCTCGGCGACCGCTCGGGTGATCTCGGGCAGGCGCGCGATGATCTCCGACGCGAGGGCTGCCTCGCCGTACTTCTTGAGCGCTTCGGCCTTGGCGTCGATCGCCTGGGCCTCAGCGAGACCCTCGGCCGCGATCGCCGCACCGCGGGCTTCACCCTCGGCACGGACACCCTCGGCGAGAGCGACCTGACGGTCGCGCTCGGCGATACCGGCCAGACGCACCGCTTCGGCGGCGGCCTCGGCGTCCTGCACCGCCGCCACCTTGTTGGCCTCGGCGATGCGGGTTCGCTTGTAGGCGTCGGCTTCGGTCGCCGCGTTGGCGGCGTCGCGTTCGGCCTGGGCGGCCTGGACCGTGGCGTACGCCTCGGCTTCCGCGGGCTTGCGGATCGTGATGTCGAGTCGCTCCTGCTCGACGCGCGCCTGCTCGGCGAGAGCCTGGCGCTGCTCCGCGGCGACGATGCGATCCTGCTCGGCGGTCGCGAGCTGGCCGGCGGCGTTCGCCTCGGCGTTGGCGCGATCGGTCTCGGCCTTGATGGCCGCCTGCTTGAGGCTCAGCGCCTTCTGGCGCTCGGCGATCTGCTCGGCTGCTTCGATGCGCGCGAATTCGGCGGCACGCTGCGTCTCCGCCTCCTTGACCTCGGCGTTCTGGCGGGCGAGGGCGGCCTCGGCGCGGCCGAGGTCGGCGAGGTAGCTCGTGCCGGGCGTCGAGATGTCGGAGATGTTGAGGAGGTCCACCTGCAGACCCTGCTCGGCGAGGTCGGCCTTCGTCGCCTCGACGACGGCTTCGGAGAGCGCGTTGCGGTTGGAGATGATCTCCTGCACCGGCATGTTCCCGATGATCGAGCGGAGCGAGCCTTCGAGCGACTGCTGGATGATCTGGGTGAGCGAGCCCTGCTGTGAGAGGAATCGCTGGGCCGCGCGGCGCACCCCCTCGGCGGTCCCGGAGACCTTGAAGTTGACGGATGCCTGGATGGCGAGCTTGATGAAGTTCTTGTCGACGCCTTCGACGGCGATGCCGATCTGGCGCTGCTCGAGCGAGACGAGGAAGCCCTGCTGCAGGATCGGCCAGATGAAGACGCGGCCGCCGATGACGACGCGCTGACCGGAGTCGGGCTCTGTCGCCGACTTCCCGGAGCCGGCGCCGCGTCCGACGACGACCATGGCCGAGTTCGGCGGAACGCGCTTGATGCGACCCGCGACGAAGGCGAAGATCGCCAGCACGACGATGACGAGGGCGACCACCGCGATGACGGTCACATTCTGGGCGGGAAGATCCACAGGCGTTCCTTTCGGGAGCGTGGGTGGTGGTGTGCGGTCAGTCAGCCGGGGTGGTCGGAACGGCGCGCTCGACGCGCACGCGAGATCCCTGCATCTCGACGACGCGGATGCGCGTGTCGCGCGGGATCGGCTCGTCGGCGAAGGCGAGTCGCGTCTCGACCTCGCCGGGTCCGTCGAGGCTCACCTCGCCGGAGGTCGTGGTGACGTTCGACCGCGTGACGCCGTAGAGGCCGACGGGGGAGCTGGGCGTTCCGTCTTCGCTGCGCCGGAGGCTGCGGATGAGCAGCTGCACGGCGATGAACACGATCACGCCGATGGCGGCGGAGATGAGGTACGACGACCACTCCGGGAGGCCGTTCGAGATCGCGATGGCACCGGATGCGCCGAAGACGACGAAGGCGCTTCCGACCGCTGTTCCCGAGATCGCGCCGTCGAGGAAGTCGAGGATCTCGTCGAAGAGGAGGGACACGAGAACCAGCAGGAGGCCGATTCCGCCGACGATGAGGAAGGGCAGCATCCCCCGAGTCTAGGGTGAGCGGTCCTCGACGGGTCAGGGCAGTCCTCCCCTCTTAGGGGGGATCTTTCCTCAGTGATCGCATGCCCTGGAGGGAATGCGGGTTTGCAAGCCTGAGGTAATGCGTTTTCTCAGCCGGCTGCTGCTGTCTCCCCTTGCGCGGCTGATCTTCCGCCCTCGTGTGATCGGTCGACGCAATGTGCCGAAGACGGGCGGGGTGCTTCTGGCGAGCAATCACCTCGCGTTCATCGACAGCATCGTCATCACGCTCGTCGCGCGTCGCTCCGTGTCGTTCATGGCCAAGTCCGCGTATTTCACGGGGCGGGGACTGAAGGGCGCGTTCCAGAAGGCGTTCTTCAGCGGTGTGGGCGCCGTGCCCGTCGAGCGCGGTGCGGGCTCTGCCGCGCAGGATGCGCTCGACGCGGGTCTGCGCGTGCTCGACGCGGGGGAGGCGTTCTCGATCTACCCCGAGGGCACCCGATCGCGCGACGGTCGCCTGTACCGCGGGCGCACGGGGGTGGCGTGGCTCGCGCTCACCGCCGGGGTGCCTGTCGTGCCGGTGGCGCTCATCGGCACCGATGACATGCAGCCGGGCGGCAAGGGCCCGATCCGCCCCGCGAAGGTCACGGTGAAGTTCGGCGAGCCGATGGATCTGTCGTCGTTCGGACAGGCGAGCTCGGGGCGCGCGCGCCGAGAGGCGACCGATGCGGTGATGGCCGCGATCCAGAAGCTCTCCGGTCAGGAGTTCGCGGGCGTGTACAACGAGCCGCCCGCCACGACCGTGCGTGAGAAGGTCGGCCGCCTCTTCCTGCGCGAGCGCCGCTGAGCGCGGCCACTGCATGCCGGACGGCGTGCCTCGCAAGGGGTTCGTCGCACCTCTCGTGGCGAACTAACGTCATCCCTATGACGTTCAACGACAACGCCGACATCAGCCGCGGGCGCGTCAGCCGCCGCACCAAGGGCGGGATCGCCGCGGGCGGCGGTGTGGGGCTCATCGCCATCGTCGCCTTCATCGTGACTCAGCTGACGGGCGTCAACGTGGCGCCCCTCGCCGAGCAGATCCTCAGCGGCTCGGGTGGCTCGGCGGAGTCGTCGGAGGTGGACTGCACCCTCGGCAGCGAGGCGAACACCGACCTCGACTGCCGGATGGACGGCGCCTACGCGTCGCTCGACACCTACTGGGAGTCGCGCGTCGAGGGCTATCGGTCGCCCGCGAACTTCATCCTGTTCGAGGGCGCTGTGAGCACCGGCTGCGGCAGCGCCACGAGCGCGGTGGGCCCGTTCTACTGCCCGCCCGATGAGTCGATCTACATCGACACGAGCTTCTTCGACGAGCTCTCCAGCCGCTACGGCGCGAGCACGGGGCCCCTCGCCCAGCTCTATGTGGTGGCGCACGAGTGGGGCCACCACATCCAGAACCTCATCGGCCAGATGGATCGGATCGACAGCAGCCAGACGGGTCCGGATTCGGATGGCGTGCGCCTCGAGCTGCAGGCAGACTGCTTCGCCGGCGCGTGGGTCGGCGCCGCGGAGAAGACGACGGATGCGAACGGGGTCCCCTATCTGACGGTCTCGGACGCCGATCTGCGTGACGCCCTGAGCGCGGCGGAGGCGGTCGGCGACGACAGCATCCAGGAGTCGGCGACGGGTCAGGTGAACCCGGAGTCGTGGACGCACGGCTCGAGCGCGCAGCGGGAGAAGTGGTTCGAGGTGGGGCGCACGAAGGGTCCGCAGCACTGCGACACGTTCTCGATCTCGGGATCGCAGTTGTAGCTCCTCGGACGCCCCGAGGTCTACGATTGGTGGGT
>JAEYUT010000304.1 GCA_023432305.1 Actinomycetes bacterium | reverse complement strand
GCATCGGTCTGCAGCGCCGAGACCGGCACGCTCGCACGACGTTCACGAGGCACGGCGACCGCCTGCTTGACATGCACGACTCCGACGATGTCGTCGACGTCGTCGTCCAGCACGGGGAAGCGCGAGTAGCCGGTGCGGCGGGCGAGCTGGATGACGGACTCGGCGGTGTCGGTGCGCTCGACCGTCGCCAGGCGCGGACGCGGAGTCATCACGTCGGCGGCGGAGTGCTCCGAGAACACGAGTGTGCGAGCGAGCAGCGTCGCGGTGTCGCGGTCGAGCGAGCCCTCGCTGGCGGATCGACGCACGAGGCTCTTGAGCTCGTCGGCTGTGCGCGCCGAGCTGAGCTCCTCCTTCGGTTCGATGCCCATGCTGCGCAGCACCGCGTTCGCGGTGCCGTTGAGCAGCACGATCGCAGGCTTGAACACGGTCGTGAAGACCGTCTGGAACGGCACCACGATCTTCGCCGTCTGGCGCGGCAGCGCGAGGGCGAAGTTCTTCGGCACGAGCTCGCCGATGATCATCGACAGCAGGGTCGCGACCGAGACGGACACGATCGTCGCGATGACCGTGGAGCTCGCATCCCCGAGACCCCACGCTTCGAACAGCGGCGCGAACCACGCGCTGAACGCGGGCTCGAGGGTGAAGCCGGCGAGAAGGGTGGTCAGCGTGATCCCGAGCTGGGCGGCCGACAGGTGCGTCGAGGTGATCTTGAGCGCGCGGATCGTGGAGCCCAGCATCGTCTCACCCTGGGCGGCGCGAGCTTCGAGCTCATGCCGATCGAGGTTGACGAGCGCGAACTCGCTCGCGACGAAGAGGCCGGTTCCGATCGTGAGGAGCATGCCGGCGAGGAACATCCACAGTTCCGCGCTCATCCGGCATCACCTCGCACGTTCGCTCCCGGCGTGGGATGGTGGGCTGGCTCTGACGTCGAAGACGGAGGGTCATCCATAGTCGAGCCAGAATACAGCCTCACGGGTGAGCGTATCTGAGGGAACGCCCGGGCGGGAGCTTGTCGGATCGACTCATCCGGCGCCCCGTTGGCCGATCACCAGCTGACGGGGAGCGCCTTGCCCTCTTCGTACCCGGCGGCCGACTGGAAGCCGATGACGGCGCGCTCGTGGAACTCGGGAAGCGACGACGCGCCCGCATAGGTGAACGAGCTGCGAACCCCTGAGGTGATCATGTCGAGCAGATCCTCGACGGACGGGCGGTTCGGGTCGAGGTAGATGCGCGAGCTGGAGATGCCTTCGGCGAAGAGCTCCTTGCGGGCTCGCTCGTAGGCGTCGAGACGGCCGAAGCGGGCCTGCACCGCCTTCGTGGACGCCATGCCCCAGCTCTCCTTGTACAGCCGCCCGTGCTCGTCTGTCTCGACCAGGCCCGGCGCCTCCACTGTGCCGGCGAACCAGGAGCCGATCATCACGGACGCAGCGCCGGCCGCGAGCGCGAGCGCGACGTCGCGCGGGTAGCGCACCCCGCCGTCCGCCCACACGTGGGCGCCGAGCTCGCGTGCGGCATCGGCCGTCTCGAGCACCGCCGAGAACTGCGGGCGCCCGACGGCCGTCATCATGCGGGTCGTGCACATCGCGCCCGGCCCCACACCGACCTTCACGATCGACGCGCCCGCGTCGACCAGATCGCGCACGCCGTGAGCCGTCACGACGTTGCCTGCCACGAGCGGCACGCCGAGGTCGAGCTGGGCGATCGTGCGGAGTGCGGCGAGCATGCCCTCCTGGTGCCCGTGCGCGGTGTCCACGACAAGCACATCCACACCCGCCTCCACCAGCGCACGCGCCTTCGCGACGATGTCGCCGTTGATCCCCACGGCGGCCGCGACACGGAGCCGACCCGATGGGTCGACCGCCGGACGGTACAGGGTGGACCTCAGCGCGCCGCGGCGGGTCACCGTGCCGATGATCGCCCCATGGTGGCGCACGATCGCCGCCTCCGCCTCGGCATCCACGAGCAGATCGAACGCGCCGCGCGGGCCCGCGATGTCGTCGGCGTCGAGCGACACCATGCTGCGGTTCGCGAGATCGCCGAGGCGCGCGTCATCGAGGGCGGACCCGAGACGCGCGAGCGGAACGCACCCGGCTTCGGCGCCGTCGGCATCCTGCAGGACGATCAGGCCGTCGGCGATCGCGGGGGCGATGCGGCGCGCCTCAGCGACCGTCGCGTCGGCGGAGAACGTGAGAGGAGAGTCCCACTGGCTCGGCTGCTCCTTCACCCAGCGGATCGCGGCGTCGAGCTCCTGCAGCGGCATGTCCTGCGGCAGCACGCCCAATCCGCCGCGACGGGCGAGCGCGGCCGCAAGCCGCGGGCCGGTGACGGAGTTCATGTTCGCCGAGACGATCGGGATGGTCGCGCCCGTCCCATCCGTGGGCGTCAGGTCGACCGCGAGACGGCTCGCGACATCCGATCTGCTGGGCACCATGAACACGTCCGAGTAGGTCAGATCGTGTGGAGGAATCTGTCCCGTGAAGCGCATGCGCCCACCGTACGCCTCCCCTGGGGGAGGTTCGCAGGAAAACGACGCGTGAGCCGTCCACATTCGCCCGCGGAGGGCGTTAGGCTTGTTGCGGTGTGACCAGCGGGGATCACCCGGATCCCTGGGCACCGGCGAGTAGTGAGAGTGGGCGGTCGGCAGTGTCCAACCCCGTCACAGGAGTGACACCCGAAGACAGCGCTTCGGGCGAGTTCGGAGCCAACGAGTGGCTCGTCGACGAGATGTACGAGCGATACATCGCGGACAAGGAATCGGTGGACCGCAGCTGGTGGCCGATTCTGGAGTCGTACCGCAAGGTGGATGACCCGACGCCGACGTCGGCCATCCCTGTCGCGACCATGGAGTCGACATCCGCAGCCTCGGATTCCGAGGCACCCAAGAGCCAGGTCGGGGGTGAATCCCAGATCCCCGAAGAGGTGACCGAGCCGCCGGCGGCCGTCGAGACCCCGGCTCCCGCGCAGACCGCTGCGGCCGCACCCGCCGCGGCGCCGAACGAGCCCGCGCCCACGACGACCCCCGTCGCGCGCACGACCTCGATCCCGGCGAAGCCGCAGCCGATTCCGGCGCAGGCTCCGACGACCGCCTCCAACCCGGTCGTCGACGCCGCGACTCCCGCGCCCGAGGAGAAGGTCACCGTGCTCAAGGGCATGGCGAAGTCCCTCGCGACCAACATGGACCAGAGCCTCACGGTCCCCACGGCGACGAGTGTGCGCACCATCCCCGCGAAGCTGATGATCGACAACCGCATCGTCATCAACAACCACCTGCGCCGTGCACGCGGCGGCAAGGTGTCGTTCACGCACCTCATCGCGTGGGCGATGGTGCAGACGCTCAAGGAGTTCCCGAGCCAGAACGTGTTCTACCGCGAGGATGACGGCAAACCGACCGTCGTCGCGCCGGCGCACGTCAACCTCGGCATCGCGATCGACATCCCCAAGCCCGACGGCTCGCGCTCGCTTCTGGTGCCCGGCATCAAGCGCGCCGACACGATGAACTTCGCCGAGTTCCTCGCGGCCTACGAGGATGTCGTCGCGCGCGCCCGCTCCAACAAGCTCACCGCGGTCGACTTCCAGGGTGTGACGATCTCGCTCACCAACCCGGGCGGCATCGGCACCGAGCACTCGGTTCCGCGTCTCATGAAGGGCCAGGGCTGCATCATCGGCGCCGGGGCCCTCGAGTACCCGGCCGCGTTCCAGGGCTCCTCGCCGAAGACGCTCGTCGAACTCGGCATCGGCAAGACGATCACCCTCACGAGCACCTACGACCACCGCGTCATCCAGGGCGCCGGATCGGGCGAGTTCCTCTAGAAGGTGCACGAGCTACTCATCGGCGAGCGGCGCTTCTACGAGGACATCTTCGCCTCGCTGCGCATCCCCTACGACCCGATCCACTGGGCCGAGGACATCAACGTCGACGTCTCGGAGCGCATCTCCAAGTCGTCGCGCGTGCAGGAGCTCATCAACTCGTTCCGCGTGCGCGGCCACCTGCTGGCCGACACCGACCCGCTCGAGTACCGTCAGCGGTCGCACCCCGACCTCGACATCGCGAGCCACGGTCTCACGTTCTGGGACCTCGACCGCGAGTTCGTGACGGGCGGCTTCGGCGGCAAGCGCACGATGCTGCTGCGCGAGATCCTCGGGGTGCTGCGCGACTCGTACTGCCGCACGGTCGGCGTCGAGTACATGCACATCCAGGACCCGGCGCAGCGCGCCTGGTTCCAGGAGCGTCTCGAGAAGCCGTACGTGAAGCCCACGCACGACGAGCAGATGCGCGTGCTGAGCAAGCTCAACGAGGCTGAGGCCTTCGAGACCTTCCTGCAGACCAAGTACGTCGGCCAGAAGCGCTTCTCCCTCGAGGGCGGCGAGACCACCATCCCCGTGATCGACGAGATCTGCGAGGCCGCGGCCGAGATCGACCTCGACGAGGTCACCATCGGCATGGCCCACCGCGGCCGCCTCAACGTGCTGGCCAACATCGTCGGCAAGAAGTACAGCCAGATCTTCCGCGAGTTCGAGGGCAACATCGACCCGCGCACCGTGCAGGGCTCGGGTGACGTGAAGTACCACCTCGGCGCCGAGGGCGAGTTCACCGCCGGATCCGGCGCCCAGATCAAGGTCTCGGTCGCCGCCAACCCCTCCCACCTCGAGGCGGTCGACCCGGTCCTGGAGGGCATCGCCCGCGCCAAGCAGGACGTGCTCAACCGCGGGGTCGACTACCCCGTGCTGCCGCTGCTGGTGCACGGCGACGCGGCGTTCGCGGGCCAGGGCGTGGTGGCGGAGACGCTCAACCTCTCCCAGCTGCGCGGCTACCGCACCGGCGGCACCATCCACGTGGTGGTCAACAACCAGGTCGGCTTCACGACCTCGCCGGGCTCCTCGCGCTCCTCGCTCTACTGCACCGACGTGGCCCGGATGGTCCAGGCGCCGATCTTCCACGTCAACGGCGACGACCCCGAGGCGTGCATCCGCGTCGCGCGGCTGGCCTTCGAGTACCGCCAGGCGTTCAACAAGGACGTCGTGATCGACCTGGTCTGCTACCGCCGCCGCGGCCACAACGAGGGCGACGACCCGTCGTACACCCAGCCGCTGATGTACGACCTCATCGACGCCAAGCGCTCGACCCGCAAGCTCTACACCGAGGCCCTGATCGGCCGCGGCGACATAACGGTCGAGGAGGCCGAGTCGGCGCTGCGCGACTACCAGGCCAAGCT
>JAEYUT010000300.1 GCA_023432305.1 Actinomycetes bacterium | reverse complement strand
CGGTAGGCCACGCGCCCCTCGATGCCTTCGGCGATCAGCTGGGCATCCGACGGCACATCCGCCTGGAAGTAGCGGTCGCGCGAGTAGGAGGTCTTCTTGCCGCGGTCGGAAAGCGCACCGAGCGAGCCCATGCCGCGGTAGTTCTTGAACTGCTTGCCGTTGACGTACACGAGGTCGCCGGGGGACTCGTCCGTTCCCGCGAGAAGCGAGCCGAGCATCACGGTGTCAGCGCCCGCGACAAGCGCCTTCGCGATGTCGCCCGAGTACTGCAGGCCGCCATCCGCGATCACCGGCACGCCGTGCTCGCGCGCGGCGAGCGAGGCCTCGTAGACGGCTGTCACCTGGGGCACGCCGACGCCCGCGACGACGCGCGTCGTGCAGATCGAGCCAGGGCCGACGCCGACCTTCACGGCATCCACCCCCGCGTCGATGAGCGCCTGCGCGCCCGAGCGGGTGGCCACGTTGCCGCCGATGACGTCGATCGCGTCGAACGCCGAGTCAGCCTTCAGACGACGGATGATGTCGAGCACACCCGCCGAGTCGCCATTGGCGGTGTCGACGACGATGACGTCGACACCCGCGTCGCGGAGGGCTCCGGCGCGCTCCCAGGCGTCGCCGAAGAATCCGATCGCGGCGCCCACGCGCAGGCGGCCCTCGTCGTCCTTGGTGGCGTTGGGGTACTGCTCCGACTTGTCGAAGTCCTTCACGGTGATGAGCCCGCGCAGGCGCCCGTCCGCATCCACGAGCGGGAGCTTCTCGATCTTGTGCTGCGCGAAGATCGCGACCGCCTCATCCGGGTCGATGCCCTCGCGCGCGGTGATGAGCGGCGCCTTCGTCATGACGTCGCGCACGAGCGTCGACGACTTCTCGAACGGCGAGACGAACCGCATGTCGCGGTTGGTGATGATGCCGACGAGCTTGCCGTCGCCCTCCACCACCGGCAGACCGGAGACGCGGAACTGGCCGCACAGGGCATCCACTTCTGCGACGGTGGCGTCCGGGGTGGTCGTGACGGGGTTGGTGATCATGCCCGACTCGGAGCGCTTCACCTTGTCGACGTGGGTCGCCTGGTCCTGGATGGAGAGGTTGCGGTGCAGGATGCCGATGCCACCCTGCCGCGCCATCGCGATCGCCATGCGGCCCTCGGTCACCGTGTCCATGGCGCTCGAGAGAAGCGGCGCGTTGACGCGGATGCGGCGTGTCAGCCGCGAGGAGGTGTCCGCCTCACTGGGGATCACGTCGGTGTGCCCGGGCAGGAGCATCACATCGTCGTAGGTGAGTCCGACGAAGCCGAACGGATCGTTGTGTTCCATATGTGCTCTCCCGCGCGATCGTGTCTGCCAATCCTAAAGTCGCGCGGATGCGAATTCATTCCCAAGCAGTGTCGAGCACTCCTCCGATACCGGTATCGATCCGGCATCGCTCGTCACGGGTAAGTTGCGCTCACGAAACTCGGACGCAACAATCGCTGAATACATTCTCAGGTGTCGCCGCTGTCACCGCCCGTGCTGCGGCTCATCGTCCCCACCAGGAGGTTGCCCGTGGCGATCATTCGGAGGCCGCGCACGACCCGACATCGGAAGCGCACACTGCCGCCGGCGATCGCCGCGCTGTTCGGCGCCGCACTGTTCGTCGGACTCGCCACGCCCAGCTACGCCGCAGCGGCAACGCTCGACGAGGAGGAGTACCCCTACTCCATCAAGGGCAACGTCCGCGCAGCAGGCGAAGTGCTCGAGGGCGTGACGATCACGGTCACCGATGGCGACTTCGAAGGCGAGGACGTCACGGATGAGAAGGGCGCCTGGTCGATCGGCGTGCCGACGAAGGACGGCACCTGGACGGTGACGCTCGACGAGTCGACGCTTCCGGACGGCATCGAGGTGCCCGAGGGCTTCGAGACGAGCGTGGAGGCCACGTTCGGGGCGACGAGCAACGTGACCCGCAACTTCACCCTGGGTGCCGCCGAGCGCTCGACGGTGTCGTTCTTCGACCAGTTCATCTCCCGCGCGGTCAACGGCCTCAACTTCGGCCTCATGCTCGCTCTCGCGGCGATCGGCCTCTCGCTCGTGTTCGGCACGACGGGCCTGTCGAACTTCGCGCACGGCGAGATGGTGACCTTCGGCGCGCTCATGGCGCTGCTGTTCGCCACGGTGCTGGATCTCTCGATCTGGATCGCGATCCCGCTCGCCGTGATCGCGTCCGCATTCTTCGGCTACACGATGGACAGCGGGCTCTGGCGCCCGCTGCGACGGCGGGGCATCGGAACGGTGCAGCTGATGATCGTCTCGATCGGTCTCTCGCTCGCGCTGCGGTACATCTACCAGATGTTCGTCGGCGGAGGCACGACGCAGCTGCCGGGCGCCGTCTCGCAGGCGATCCCGGGTCTCGGGCCGGTGCGTCTGTCGGTCACCGATGTGATCAGCATGGGCGTCTCGCTCGCCGTGATCGGGATCTTCGCGTGGTGGCTGATGCGCACCCGCATGGGCCGAGCGACGCGCGCCGTCTCCGACAACCCCTCGCTGGCCGCCGCGAGCGGCATCGACGTGGACGCCGTGGTGCGCGTCGTGTGGGTGGTCGGCGCGGCCCTCGCGGGACTCGCAGGCGTGCTGTGGGCGTACTTCCGCCCGGGCATCAAGTGGGACATGGGGACGAGCGTGCTGCTGCTGATGTTCGCGGCGGTCACTCTCGGAGGCCTCGGGACCGCGTGGGGTGCTCTCGTCGGCGCGATCATCGTCGGCCTGCTCGTCGAGGTCTCGACGCTGTGGATCCCCTCCGACCTCAAGTACGTGGGTGCGCTCGTCGTCCTCATCGTCATCCTGCTGTTCCGTCCGCAGGGCATCCTCGGACGTCGAGAGAGAATCGGATAGCCGCGATGGACTTCCTTCAGATCCTGTCCAATACGGCGTCGCAGATGCTCGCGCCGACGACGCTCGGCTTCGTGCTCGCCGCGATCGGCCTGTCGGTGCACTTCGGCTTCGCCGGACTCCTCAACATGGGTGTCGCGGGCTTCATGGCTGTGGGGGCGTACGGCTTCGCGATCTCGATCCTCACGTTCGGCGTTCCGTGGCCTGTCGCGATCCTCATCGGTCTCGTGGGAGCCGTGCTGTTCGCTCTCGTGATGGGCATCCCCACCCTGCGACTTCGCGGCGACTACCTGGCGATCGTCACGATCGCGGCCGCGGAGGTCGTGAGACTTCTGTTCCTCACGTCCGCCGGGCGCAACATCACCGGATCCGCCGACGGCCTGTTCGGGTTCCAGAGCGCCTTCCGCGCGAGCAACCCGATCCCCCGCGGCCGCTACGGCTGGGGCCCATGGACCTACAGCTCCGACGAATGGTGGGTCATCATCATCGGCGTCGTCACGATCGCGGTGGTGGTGCTCGTGGTGTGGCTGCTCATGCGCAGCCCGTGGGGCCGCGTCATCCGCGGCATCCGCGAGGACGAGGATGCGGTCGGCTCGCTCGGCAAGAACGTCTTCGCGTTCAAGATGCAGGCGCTCGTGGTGGGCGGCATCA
>JAEYUT010000279.1 GCA_023432305.1 Actinomycetes bacterium | reverse complement strand
CGAGATGCTCCAAGGTGCTCGTCGAGTCGGCCGAGACGGTGATGCCCGGGATCGTCGCGAGCTCGTTGGCGAGGTCGGCATCCGCCGCCGGTGCGGCGATGTCGATGTCGCCGGCCTTCATGAGGCGCGTCAGCTCGTCCGGGTCGACGACCGTGCGCAGCACGAGAGTCTCCACCGCTGGGGAGCGCTGACCGCGATACTGGGGGTTCGCGGTGAGGGTGACCCGCCCGTCAGCGACGGTGCTCACCCGGTACGGCCCACTCGAGACCAGCAGGTCAGGATCCGGGGAAGCCCCCGTGAGGTCGAAGCCGCTGTTCCAGACGTCGGCGATCTTCGAGAGCGCGTCGGTGTCGGCCCCGAGAACCGCGTCGACGAGCGCGGCGGTCGCCTCCGCCGCGAGCTCGGTGCTCGGGTCGCCGTCGGCGGCGTCGGCGCGCAGCGGCAGATCGAGAGCTCGCGCGGCGACCACATGGGCGGGCAGTCCCGGCGCCAGCACGGTGCGCCATGCGGGAGCGAACTCGTCGAAGCGCACCGTGAGGGCACGTCCGTCGTCGGAGAGCTCGGGGGTCGTCGTGGCGAGCTCGAGCCCTCGCCCCAGCGCCCCATCGAAATGCACGACGCCTTCCGGGAGCTCCCCCATGCGTCCGGTGTCCGGATCCACGAACTCGTCGCCGTCCACATCAGGTGTGTCGAGGGCGCGCGAGTTGGCAGCCCATGCGAGCAGCAGATCGGCGGCGGTCAGCGGGACGCCGTCCGACCACCGCGCATCGGCGGAGACGCTGTAGCGCACCGCGAACGGCTCCTCGGAGACGACCTCGGCCGATCCGAAGCTCTCGTCGAGCACGAGCTCGTAGCGGTCATCCGCGTACGCGAAGCCGGTCCCCGTGAGGTAGGCCACATCGGCGTTGAGCTCGGACGCGCGTCCGTAGGAGCTGTCGGGATTGAGGGTCGTGAGCGAGCTCTCGACCGCGACCGTCACCGTGGACCCGGCGATGACGCGATCGTCGCCCGTGCAACCGGTCAGGGCCGCGACAGCCGCGACGGCTGCGAGCGCCGCCAGCGCCCGCATTCCCCGTGTGCGGCCCCGGGTCACGCCGATCGACGCTCGGCGCGTCGCCGCGCCTGCTCGTCAGGGTCGGGAACGGGGACGGCGTCGATGAGTCGGCGCGTGTAGGGATCCTTCGGCGAACGGAGGATCTCGTCGCGCGTTCCGACCTCGACGATCCGGCCGCGGCGCATCACGGCGATGCGGTGCGACAGGATGTCGACGACGGCGAGGTCGTGGCTCACGAAGAGGCACGCGAAGCCGAGCTCCTTCTGCAGTCCCTGCAGGAGCTCGAGGAAGCGCGCCTGCACCGAGACGTCGAGGGCGCTGGTGGGCTCATCCGCGACGAGCAGCTCAGGGGCGAGCGCGAGCGCGCGGGCGATGCCGACGCGCTGACGCTGACCACCCGAGAGCTCGTGCGGGTAGCGGTTGCGGTACGCGCGGGGCAGCTCGACCTGGTCGAGCAGCGTCTCGACCCGGCGATCGAGCTCGGCACCCGAGGCGTCCCCCGAGAGCAGAAGCGGCTCGCCGATCGACTCGCCGATCGGGAAGCGCGGGTTGAGCGACGAGCCGGGGTCCTGGAAGACGATTCCGACACGGCGCCGGATCGCCTTCAGCTCCTGCGGATCGCGCGACGAGATGTCGTGACCGACGACGGTGAGCTTGCCTTCGGCAACAGGGATGAGGCCGATCGCGGCGCGACCGAGCGTCGTCTTGCCGGAGCCCGACTCGCCCACGAGGCCCATGATCTCGCCCTGATGCAGTGTCAGGTCGATGTTCTCCGCCGCACGGAACACCGGCATCCGCCCGCGCTTGGGGTAGTCGATCGCCACATTCTCGAACGACAGCACGACGTCGCGATCATCGACGACCTCGGCGACGGGGTCGTGGTCTACGACCTGCAGCACGTCGTTCGCACCCAGGTGCGGCACGGCCGCGAGAAGCGCCCGCGTGTAGGGGTGCTTCGCATCCGTGAAGATGTCGCGGATGGGGCCGGTCTCGACGACCTTGCCGTCCTTCATGACCATCACGTGGTCGGCGAGATCGGCGACCACGCCCATGTCGTGGGTGATGAGCACGACGGCCGAGTCGAGGCGCTTGTGGAGGTTGCGGATGAGGTCGAGGATCTCCGCCTGCACCGTCACGTCGAGCGCCGTGGTGGGCTCGTCGGCGATCAGCAGACGCGGGTCGCAGGAGATCGACTGCGCGATCATGGCACGCTGCCGCTGACCTCCGGACAGCTGGTGCGGGTACGAGTCGAACGCCTTCTGCGGGTCGGGCATCTCGACCATCGCGAGCAGCTCGAGCGCGCGCTCCTTCGCCTCCGCGCGGGTCATGCGGGGGTTGTGCACCTGCAGGGCCTCGCAGATCTGGAACCCGATGCGGTACACGGGGTTGAGGGCCGTCATCGGCTCCTGGAAGATCACGGCGATGCCCTGGCCGCGGATCTGGCGGATGCGCTCGGCCTTCGCGCCGATGAGCTGCTCGCCGTCGAGCTTCGCGCTGCCGCTCGCGCGACCGTTCGCCGGCAGGAGTCCGAGCAGCGACATCGAGCTCGTGCTCTTGCCGGAGCCGGACTCGCCGACGATGGCGAGGACCTCGCCCGGCATCACCTTGTAGGTGACGCCCTCTGCGGCGGTCACCCACTCGCCGTCGACCCAGAACTCGACGTCGAGGTCGTCGACCTGCAGAACGGGGGTGCGCTCCGGGGTCGCCTGGACGGTCATCGTGGTCTCGCTCATTCCGAAACCTGCCTTTCGCGGATGCGTGCGGTGCGTGTCAGCATGAGTGCGTGGCTGACACGGTGAATCTGAGATCCCGCTTCGGACGCGTTCTGACGATCGCGGTGGCGGGGGTGGCTGGCACGGTGCTGTTCGCAGCCGCGCAGGTGGGTCCGGACGCGGTGGTTCGGGCGGTTGCGCCGTGCACGCTGCTGGTGTTCCTGACCTGGGCCGCCTACTGGCGCCCCTTCGTGCGCGTCGAGGGCGACCTCGTGACGGTGTGCAACGTCTTCAGCACGGACCGCGTGCGCCTCGAGCAGATCCAGCGCATCGACACGCGCTACGCCCTCACTCTCGAGACGACCCAGGGGAACGTCACGGCGTGGGCTGCGCCCGCACCGGGGCGTCACAGCGCGGTGTTCGCGCGCCGCGACGAGGCCACCGGGCTCCCCGAGTCCACGTACCTCGCCGGCACGGTGCGACCGGGTGACCTCACGACGAGCGACTCCGGTGCCGCTGCGGCCGAGATCCGTCGGCGCTGGGAGGATCTGCGCGACGCCCGCGGCTCGATCGGCGACGGCCCCGCGGTTCCGCGCGATCGCAGCATCCACTGGGCCACGATCGTGGTGACGGTGGTGCTTCTCGGCGCGAGCGCTCTGAGCCTCGCGCTCTGACAGGCGGCTCATCGCCGTCACGCTCCGCCGGGCGGAGTGCCGGATCCGGTCGTGGCGCGGGGCGCGGACGCCTTCGGGCCCTTGCGGAACCACCCGACGAACTCCGACCACAGGCTCTGCGCACTCGGGATGCGCTTCTGGCGCGGGTCGAATGCGTCGCGCAGGCCATCGCCGATGAAGTTGATGCACAGCGCGATGGCGACGATGAACAGGCCCGGCCACCAGAACAGCCACGGACGCGTCTTGAACGCCTCGTTGTACTCGGAGATGATCTGGCCGAGCGAGATGTCGGGCGACTGGATGCCGAAGCCGAGGAAGCTCAGCGACGTCTCGAGGAGGATCGCGGCGCTCATGAGCAGGGTCGCGTTCACGACGATCGGCCCGATCGTGTTCGGGAGGATGTGCTTGAAGATGATGCGCTTCGTGGAGGCTCCCGCAACGCGCGCGGCGTCCACGAACTCGCGCTCACGCAGGCTCAGGAACTCGGCGCGCACCAGTCGCGCAAGTCCCGGCCAGGTGATGCAGCCGAGCAGGATGCCGAGGGTCAGCGCGCTGCCGCCGAGCGTGCGTCCGAGGACGGCGCCGAGCACGAGCAGCGGGATGATGAGGATGAGGTCGGTGAAGCGCATGAGCAGCGAGTCGACGCGGCCGCGGAAGTAGCCCGCGATGGCGCCCACGACCGTGCCGATGACCGTCGCGAGCACGCCCGTCAGGAACACGACCGTGAGCGACTGCTGGATGCCGCGCATGATGCGAGCGAAGATGTCCTTGCCCATCGTGTCCTGGCCGAACGGGTGCTCGCCGAGGCTGAAGGGCCAGAACGTGATGGTGGGCTGACCGCCGGGAAGCGCGATCGGGTAGTTCTCGTACCAGTTGTACTTCCACCATCCGGGGATGCGGAAGCCGTCCACCACGAGACGGCCGGTCTCGGGGTCGGGAACGAGCTTGCCGGTTCCGCCGATGACGGTTCCCACCGACGAGAACGCGAGCAGCGTGATGAGGCCGAGCACGATCATCGAGCCGACCGCTGCGCGGTGCGCGAAGAAGCGGCGGCGGGCGATGGTGCCCTGGCTGAGGCCCGCGGTGGAGCGCTGCTCGATGGTCTGCTCGGATCCCTGGTCCTCGGGAACCGTCGGCGGCATGATCGGTGTCGTTGTCATTGGTCAGCTCACCCGGATTCGCGGATCGAGTGCCGAGTACAGAAGGTCGGCGAGGATGTTGAAGATGACAGCCAGCACGCCCGTCACGAGGAAGAAGCCCATGACGAGGTTGACGTCGGTCATGTGCAGACCCTGACTGAAGAGCGCACCCATTCCCTGCCAGGCGAAGACGCGCTCGGTGATGATCGCACCGCCGATGACAGCGCCGAAGTCGATCGCGATGATCGTCGTGATCGGGATCATCGCGTTGCGGAACGCGTGGCGCATGATGACGGTGCGCTCCGTGAGGCCCTTCGCGCGGGCGGTGCGCACGTAATCCTGGTTCATCACCTCGAGGAGGCTCGCCCGCGAGTAGCGGGTGTAGGTGGCGACCGAGATGATCATGATCGCCGCCGTCGGCAGGATGAGGTGCGACGCCGCGTCGAGCAGGTGCAGCCACTGGTTGTCGGTGCGCGCGAGCGCAGGGGTGGTGGCGCCGATCGTCGAGATGAAGCCGCCGTTGAGCGGCACACGCTGCAGGTACTCGCTCCAGCGCAGAAGCATCTGATCGAGCACGAGCGGGATGGTGAGCAGTCCGCCCACCACCGCCGTGGTCTTCATGATGACGCGCCAGTCGTCCCCGCCCGCGAGTCGTCCGATGACAAGTCCCGCTGCGACCAGCACCACGAACGTGGCAGGGATGACCCACCACTGGTTCTGCATGTAGAAGTACAGGAACTGCAGCGGGTACCAGAGCGCCAGCACGAGGGCCACCATGATCCCCACGGCGACGACGGCGCGGCGCTGGCGCAGTCCTGTGGTGAGCAGCAGCACGGCCGCGCCGATCGCGATCGACAGGAGCGCGACACCCACGATGCCGAGGGTCGGACGCGAGAACCAGTTGGTCAGCGCGAGCACGGCGACGAGCACGCCCGTGGCGCCGGCAGCGATCAGGAACGACCGCACGCGCACGGCGAGCCGGCCCCCGACGACCGCCGACACGATGACACCGAGGATCACCGCGATGAGGATCACGGTCCACCACTGGATGTCCGGATTGCGAAGGAAGTTGTTGAACTGGATGGCCCCGAACTCCTTGAGGAGCACGGCGACCCAGAAGACCGGGAGCGAGTAGAACACGAAGGTCAGGAAGGTGACCGTGTAGTCGTAGCCGCTGTACTGGCGCAGCGCCGTCGTCATGCCGATGGCGACGCCGATGACGATCGCGAGCACGGTGGCGATCGTGACGAGCTGCAGCGTCGAGCCGGCAGCCGTGGCGAGGGCGGCGGTGACAGCCTGCTCGCCGCGGGCGACGGAGATGCCGAGGTCGCACTGGCCGATGAGGCAGCCGGCGGCTCCGCCCAGCCACGAGAAGTAGCGCAGCGGCGGGGGCGTCTCCAGCTGCAGGACCTCGGTCAGGTACACGATGCGCTGGGCGGCTGCGGGGTCACGGCTTCCGCGGAGCTCCACGAGCGGGTCACCGGAGTAGGCCGTGAGCACATAGACGACGAATGAGGCGACGAGCAACACAAGAAGCGTCGCCACCAGTCGCCTGGCGATGAATGCGAGCAATGGAGTCCTTCGGTCTGCCGTGTTCTCTGCCCGTGCCGGGTGCGCGGGATGCGGTCGGATCGACGCTGATCGCCGGCGAGAACAGAGAGAGTATAGGTCGGGTTCCTGAGGACCCGATTCAATGGGAACGGGCCGGACGCAGAGAGCGCCCGGCCCGTTCATTCATGGGTGAGCCTTAGGCGGCCGGTGCCCACTCCCAGAAGTTCCAGAAGTAGGTCGGAGCCAGGGGGCTCGGCTTGACGCCGGTCACGCTCGAGTTCCAGACCGTGAGGCCGGGGAACTGGAAGATCGTGAGGCCGTAGCCGTCGTTCCACGCGTGCGTCTCGATCTCCTTCTGGATCTCGATCTGCTTGGCGGGGTCGAGCTCGGTCTCCAGGTCCTTGAGGAGCTGGTCGACCTCGGCGTTGCTGTAGCCGCCGAAGTTGCTCGCCTGACCGGTGCCGAGGTACTGGTCAGAGCCGGTGAGCGCGAGGCTCGTCGACTGCCACGCGAACAGGGTCGCGTCGTGCGGGTTGATCGGCATCGCGACACGGTCGGTGAAGGCCCACGTGGGCTCCGAGTCGTCCACGAGGGTGAAGCCGGCGAGTGCAGCCGACTGCGAGATGAGCTCGAACTGCTGGCCACGACGGACGTTGCCCTCGGGGTACCAGAACTTGACCTCGATCGGCGTGGCGACGCCGGCCTCCGCGAGGAGGGCCTTCGCACCTTCGATGTCGGCGTTGCCGACCTCGGCCGAGCCGTTCGCGTCCGCGATCTCGTCGTAGCCGGGGCCACCGGGGATCACGAGGATCGAGTTGCGGATCTCCGCGTTCGGGTTGAGCGGCTTGATGAGGTTGTCGAGGATCTGCTGACGCGGGATCGTCTTGAGGAAGGCGAGGCGCACAGCCTTGGCCTTCTCCTCGTCGCCGCCGTAGGTGGCCGGGTCGAAGGGGCCGCCGTTGTCGAACGTCAGGTCGACGTGCTCGTAGGTGGCCTCGTCGCCGGTGTGCATCTCGGCGTTGGTGAGGGCCTCGGCGAGCTTCAGGACGTCGGCGGTCGGCTGACCGGCAGCGATCTGCACGTCACCGTTGTCGATGGCCTGGATCTGCGCGGTCGGGTCCTCGATCTGACGAATCGTGACGCGCTCGTACTTGGGCGAGGGGCCCCACGCGTAGACCTCGTTCGCGACGAGGGTCACGTACTGGTCCTCGACGAGCTCCTCGAGCACGTACGGGCCGGCCGAGAGGGTCACGAGGGGGTTGTCGGGCGTGTTGGTGGCCTGGTAGCCCTGGTTCCACGCCTCGGCGACCTTGGTGAGCCACTCGACGTCCTCGTTCTCGAGTGCCTCGAGGAGCTGCTTCTTGGCCTCACCGGCGTCGGTGATGTCGGGGTACGCGAGCTGCACGGTTCCGTGCGCGGCGACGCCGAGCTCGAACTGGGTCTCCCAGTCGACGTAGGCCTTGTCGTAGGTGATGGTCATCGAGCGGCCGTCGATCTCCGGGAAGGAGGAGGCGAGCTCGGGCTTGGCGTTGGCGTGCGAGAAGTCGGCGTCCGGAACGGCGCCGAAGATGGTCGCCCACGCGAGCGCGAGGTCGGCGCCGTCGATGTCGGTGCCGTCCGACCACTTCACACCGTCGTTGACGGTGTACTTGACCTTCAGCGGGTCATCGCTGATCTTCTCGTAGGTTCCGAAGTCGGTGTTGCGGACGAGAGCGGGCTCGTCGTCGTAGTACCAGAACCCCGGGCCGTGCATGAGGTACAGGACGTTGGCGTTGGCCGTGTTGTTACCGGATGCGCTGTCGCCGTTGAACTCATCGACGATGTCGTTCCAGGCGACCGAGATCTCGGTGTCCTCGATGACCTCGGACTCGTAGGGCGGCGTGCAGCCGCTCAGAACGAGCGCTCCGGCCGCGACCACGGCGCCAGCGGCCATGAATCTGTTGATTCGCAATTTTCCTCCTGCGATGGACAAGGCACGTCGAAATCGGTGGTTCCCACCGTGACGCGTTTCGCCCCCCAGGGTATGCAGTGGCGGAGGTCTCTCCGGCCAGTTGGGACGACTCGTTACATTGCCGAAACCATCTGTGCTCGGATTTGTCACAGGATCGACAAACACGCAAGATCCGTGCGCGATTCTGCAGATTGTTGCGTCGTCAACTGATGCGGCTCGTCGCATATGAAGACGGCCGCCGTAACATCGACCCGTGGACCCCGTCGGCACCGTCCCACCATCGCGCTCTCGCCTCTGGGCGGAGATCGCGATCGTGCTCGCGCTCGGACTCGGGCAGTCCGCCGTTTACGCGATCGTCGCTCTCGCCTACCGCCTCTCGAGCGAGGTCGCCCTGCGCGATCAGACCGCGACGCTCAACCCCTCACGCAGCGACCGCGAGGTCTTCGATCTCATCTACCAGCTGCTCTCCATCGGGTTCGCGATCGTGCCGGCGCTTCTCGTGTGCTACCTCCTGTGGTCGCCGCGTCGACCGCATCTCGCCCGCCTCGGACTCGACGGCACGCGCGTGGGGCGCGACATCGGCTGGGGTGTCGGGCTCGTCGCCGCCATCGGGATCCCCGGGATCGCGCTCTACCTGCTCGGGCGCAGCGCCGGCTGGTTCGTGGCGGTCAACCCGGCCGGCCTCGGCGACCACTGGTGGACGATTCCCGTGCTGCTGCTCGCCGCCGTGCGCGCCTCGGTGCAGGAGGAGTTCGTCGCGCTCGGCTACCTGTTCGCGCGCCTGCGCGATCTCGGGTGGGGCCCGTGGCCGATCATCATCGCGACCTCGCTGCTGCGGGCGACCTACCACCTGTATCAGGGCCCGGGAGCGTTCGTCGGGAATCTCGCGATGGGACTGCTGTTCGGGTGGCTCTACGCGCGCACCGGGCGACTGCTGCCCTTCCTCGTGGCGCACTTCCTCATCGACGCGGCTGTGTTCGTGGGCTACCCGTGGGTCGCCGCGATGTGGCCCGCGCTCTTCGGCTTACCGGGCTAGCCCGATGCTCGAAGAGGCGGCCGCACACTGCGGACGCCCCTTCAGCGCTGCCTACGCGAACGCCTCCGGCGGCGGGCAGGCGCACACCAGGTTGCGGTCGCCGTAGGCCTGATCGATGCGGCGCACCGGCGGCCAGTACTTGCCGCCGTGCACAAGCGAATGCACCGGGTAGACGGCTGTCTCGCGGTCGTAGGCGTGCGTCCACTCCCCCGCGATGACCGACTCGGCGGTGTGCGGCGCGTTCACGAGGGGGTTGTCGTCCGCGGGCCACTCCCCCGCACCCACGGCATCCGCTTCGCGCTTGATCTGGATCATCGCCTCGATGAAGCGGTCGAGCTCCGCGAGGTCCTCCGATTCGGTCGGCTCGACCATGAGGGTGCCCGCGACAGGGAACGACATGGTGGGCGCGTGGAAGCCGTAGTCGATGAGGCGCTTGGCGACATCGTCGACGGTGATGCCCGTGGCCTCGCGCAGCGGACGCAGATCGAGGATGCACTCGTGCGCCACGAGGCCGCCCTCGCCCGCGTAGAGCACCGGGTAGTGCTCGCCGAGGCGCGCGGCGATGTAATTCGCTGAGAGCACCGCGGCCCCCGTCGCGCGCTTGAGACCCTCCGCGCCCATCATGCGCACATACGACCACGAGATCGGCAGGATGCTGGGGCTGCCGAACGGGGCAGAGCTCACCGGGTTCTCGGTCTCGGTGGGCAGGTAGGGCGCGAGGTGCGCCTTCGCCGCCACGGGGCCCACACCGGGGCCGCCGCCGCCGTGCGGAATGCAGAACGTCTTGTGCAGGTTGAGGTGCGAGACATCTCCCCCGAAGTCGCCGAAGCGGGCATAGCCGAGCAATGCGTTGAGGTTGGCGCCGTCGACGTACACCTGGCCGCCGGCCGCGTGCACCGCATCCGTGATCCCGCGGATGTCGTGCTCGTACACACCGTGCGTCGAGGGGTAGGTGACCATGAGCGCTGCGAGATCGGTTGCATGCTCCTCGACCTTCGCGCGGAGGTCGGCGACGTCGACATTGCCGAGCTCGTCGCACGCCACCACGACGACGCGCATGCCCGCGAGCACCGCGGAGGCCGCGTTCGTGCCGTGGGCGCTCGAGGGGATCAGGCACACGGTGCGCTGAGTGTCGCCGTTGGCGCGATGGTAGCCGCGGATTGCGAGCAGGCCCGCGAGCTCGCCCTGGCTGCCGGCGTTCGGCTGCAGCGAGACGGTGTCGTACCCGGTGACCTCGGCGAGCCAGCCCGAGAGCTGCCCGATGAGGTCTCGGTAGCCCGCCGAATCCGCCTCGGGGGCGAAGGGGTGCAGGTTCGCGAACTCGGGCCACGTGACGGCCGCCATCTCGGTCGCCGCGTTGAGCTTCATCGCGCACGAGCCGAGCGGGATCATGCCGCGGTCGAGCGCGTAGTCCTTGTCGGCGAGGTACTTGAGGTAGCGCATCATGCCGGTCTCGGTGCGGTGCGTGTTGAACACCGGGTGCTCGAGGTAGGCGGAGGTGCGCAGGAACTCCTCAGGGATCGCGTGACGACCCGCGGTGTAGCCGAACGAGCGCGTCTCGGGCCCACCGAACGCCATCGCCACCTGGTGGAGATCGCTGATCGTGGTCGTCTCGTCGACCGAAATACCGACCGTGTCGGCGTCGACC
>JAEYUT010000269.1 GCA_023432305.1 Actinomycetes bacterium | reverse complement strand
TACACTTATGCGATCGTCGGCAGCGTCAGATGTGTATAACACACAGATCTCGGCGGGCGCCAGCGGGTTGACCCTGGCGGGGTCGCCGCCGAGCTGCGCCATCGCCTCACGCATGGTGGCGAGGTCGACGATGCAGGGGACGCCGGTGAAGTCCTGCATGACGACGCGAGCCGGGGTGAACTGGATCTCGGTGTTGGGCTCCGCCGTGGGGTCCCATGATCCGAGGGCCTCGATCTGCGACTTGGTGACGTTGGCGCCGTCTTCGGTGCGGAGGAGGTTCTCGAGCAGCACCTTGAGGCTGAACGGCAGCTTCTCGTAGCCGGGGACGGTGTCCACCCGGAAGATCTCGTAGTCGGTTCCCCCGACGTTCAGGGTGTCCTTGGCGGAAAAGCTGTTGATGCTCGACACTGTCGTCTCCCTCGTGCGTGTCCGGATGCGCTCCCGGCAATCCTGACGGCCGACGCGGGCGCAGTTCCAGCAAGGCAAGCCTAAGCCCGCTCGCACTGATGCGCCCGTGTCGAATTATCTTGACGTCGAGATACTCTACGCGTCTTCCGACTCATCCGCCGCACGGCTCGCCGTCCATGCGCTGCGAACAAGGAGCCATGTCACCCACAGCAGGATCGCGTACAGCGGCACGCCCATGATGAGCTTCGTGGCCGCAAGACCCTGCGCGTTCTCGGCGAGATACAGCGGAAGCTGCACGATGAGCCGGAGCGCGGGAAGCGCTGCCCACAGAACCGTCGCCACGAACGCGACCTTGCGCTTGGCGGGATCGGCGCGCCAGTGCTCGTCGTTGGTGAGAAGCCCTGCGACGACCCCGATGAGCGGGCGCCGCACCGCGATGCTCACGAGCATCACCGCCACCATGACCGCGTTGATCGTCAGACCGATGACGAAATTGTCCTCTGCGCGACCCGTTGTGAGCGCAAGGGCCGCGGAGATGCCGATGCCGATCGCACCGGCGATCGCCGGCACCACCGGCTGGCGCTGCACCGCGCGGACGGCGATGAAGCCGATCGCGATCACGGTGGGCGCGACGACCGACGGCACCAGCTCCTGCGTGACCGTGAAGACGATCAGGAACAGGAACCCTGGAAGGATCGACTCGACGAGACCGCGCACACCTCCGATCGCGCCCAGGAGCGCCGAGGCCGTCGGCGCCTGCCCCGGCGTGACATGGCCGAGACCGGATCGACGTGCCGCCGCCGCGAAGACGTCGCTGAGAGACGCCTCAGCCGGGGCGTCGCCCCGGTCGGATTCGTCGGGCGCCGCAGCCATCAGGCGGTCGCGCCGGGGGTCGACCCCTGAACGTTCGCGGGCACATGCAGCGGAATCAGGTCCCGCGGGGGCATGGGCGTCGTTCCGCGCACGACGACGATGCTGCGGAACAGATCCTCGACCGCGGCAGCGGCCTCGGCATCCGTGGCCGCTTTGCCGCTGATCACCCCGCGAAGGAACCAGCGCGGCCCATCGACGCCGATGAAGCGGACGGCGCGCAACCCCGGAGCGTTGCCCGCGGGCGCAGGGATCTCCGCGCGCAGCTCCGGACCGAACGGCCCGTCGACAGTCTGCGTGCGGCCGCCTTGGCGTGCGATCTGCTCGACGATCTGGTCGCGGATCTCGTTCCACAGACCGCTCGAGCGCGGAGCGGCGAACGGCTGCACCTGCAGAGTCGACTCAGCGTAGTCGAGGGCGACAGCGACGACGCGCTTGCTGCCCTCCTCGATCTCCAGCCGCAGGCCGAGCTCCGGGCGCGGCAGGATCTTCACTCCCCCGAGGTCGACGTACGGGCGGACCGGATTGGCCTCCTCGACGTCGAGGGGGCCTTCCGCCGCGCGATCCGCGGGTGCCGACTTCGGCTGATCGATCGGGGCGTCGTCAAGGGGTGC
Source organism: Actinomycetes bacterium (assembly GCA_023432305.1). Classification (GTDB taxonomy): domain Bacteria; phylum Actinomycetota; class Actinomycetes; order Actinomycetales; family Microbacteriaceae; genus Homoserinibacter. The sequence goes on along the minus strand of JAEYUT010000269.1, from coordinate 2,225 downwards.
ATCGGTCATTCGGGTCCTCCAGGGGTCGAGTAGCCCGTCGAGCCGAATCCGCCCTCGCCCCGATGGGAGCCAGGCAGACGGTCGACGGGGATGAAGCGCGCACGCGCGACCGGCGTCACGATGAGCTGGGCGATGCGGTCGCCCGCGCGGATCGCGTAGCTCTCGCGCGCATCCGTGTTGAGCAGCGTCACCCGGATCTCGCCGCGGTAGCCCGCGTCGACGGTGCCGGGGCTGTTCACGATCGTGATGCCGTGCCGAGTGGCGAGCCCGCTGCGCGGCACCACGAAGGCGGCGTAGCCGTCCGGCAGCGCGATCGACACCCCCGTTCCCACGAGCGCCCGCTCACCGGGCGCGAGCACGAGATCCTCGGTCGACACCAGGTCGGCCCCGGCGTCGCCTGGGTGGGCGTAGTGGGGCACCGTGTCGCCGTGGAACAGCACCTCGACGGTCTCAGTCACCCCACGAGGCTAGTCCATGGTCGAATGGAGATGATGAGCACTCCATCCACGCGCTACCGCGAATCCCTCACTCCCGCGCCCTGGGTCTTCCTGTCCACGGCGCTCGTCATGCCGGCGAGCCTGCTCGTGTTCCTGCCGATCTCGCTGACGGCGGGAATCCTCGTCGCTGTGGGCCTCTACGCCGCGATCGTCATCCTGCTGATCGCGACCACACCGCGCATCGAAGTGGACGACACCGAGCTGCGTGCGGGACGCGCACGACTTCCGCTCTCTGTGGTCGCCGACGTTCGTGCCGCCACCGGCGACGACGCCGTCCGAGAGCGCGGAGTCGAGCTCGACGCGCGTGCCTGGATGCTCATCCGCGGATGGATTCCCGGTCTCGTCCGTGTGGATCTGGACGACCCGCAGGACCCCACGCCCTACTGGCTGATCTCAAGCAGACGCCCCGGTGAGCTCGCTGCCGCCATCGAGGCGGGAGCGGCGCCGGGGCGTCGTCCTCGAGTCTGAGCCGTCAGGCTGCGCACTCCGCGCAGACCGAGCCGAGGTCGGTCGTGTGGTGGAACTGCGACTGGTGCTTCACCAGGAAGCAGCTCACGCACGTGAACTCGTCCTCCTGCGGCGGCAGCACGACGACATCCAGGTCGAGGTCCGAGAGGTCCTGACCTGCGAGCTCGAAACCGGGGTTGTCGGCGTCATCGACGTCGACCACACCGGACATCTTGTCGGGCACACGCTCCTGGAGGGCCTGGATCGACTGGGTGTCGTCGTCGTCGGTCTTCCGGGGGGCGTCGTAGTCGGTTGCCATTACCATCCATCTCTATTGCGTGCGGGTGAAGCGGCGTCAGTCTGCATGATCCACAAGCGATTAGCAAACCCTCCCAGCCTGCTTTCAGACACGGGAGAAACTCGCGAATTCCCTAACTTGCGGCACGCCCGCGATATTCCCGCAGATCGGGCGATTCACGTGTCATCCTTCCGGTGAATCGTGACAGCTGGAGGTCGCTCAGCCATGCAAGAGCTCAAGGTCATCGGGGTCGAGAACGGAACGCTTCTCGTCGCCTCCGACGACGGCGAACGCTACCGCGTCGAGGTCGACGAGGCGCTGCTGTCGCGGTTGCGCGCATCCATGCCGGAACCCGGCCCGCTGCGACGACTCGCGCCGCGCGAGATCCAGGCGCAGATCCGCGCCGGTCTCACCGCGGAGGACGTCGCGCGCGTCACGGGCGCGTCGATCGAATACGTGCGTCGCTTCGAGGGGCCGGTGATCGCCGAACGCGAATACGTCGTCGAGTCGGCTCTCAACGTGCCCGTGCACATGGCCGTCGAGACCGACCCCCTCGCATCGGGCGCGACCTTCGGCTCAGTGATCCGCGAGCGTCTGGCCGAATCCGGCGCGCAGAACGAGCGCTGGTCGAGCTGGAAGGAGCAGGGCGGCGGCTGGATCGTGAAGCTCACCTTCTCGACCGACGACATCGACCACGATGCCCGCTGGAGCTTCGAGCCCAAGAAGCAGTCGCTCGCGCCGCTCAATCAGGAGGCTGTCACGCTCTCGCAGCAGGGCGAGCTTCCGCAGAGCCTCGTTCCGCGGCTGCGTGCGGTGCCGTTCGAGGAACGCGACGACTCCCGTTTCGACAGCGGCGCGTTCACCGCCGAGGAGCTCGGGCGCTCCGCCGACGACGGCGACGTCGCACAGCTCGAGTTCGGGGGCCGACCCGCCCCCGCCGAGGAGAGCGCGGGCACGCACCAGACCGCCGACCTGCTCGAGGC
>JAEYUT010000212.1 GCA_023432305.1 Actinomycetes bacterium | reverse complement strand
TCCTACGACGAGCTCGATGAGGCAGACCTCGACCGCACCATCCAGACCAACATCTACGCGATGTTCTGGATCACGCGCGACGCACTCCCCCACCTCGGTCCGGGCTCGACGATCATCAACTCCACATCGGTGCAGGGCTACAACCCGTCGCCCATGATCATCAACTACGCCTCCACCAAGTTCGCGATCATCGGCTTCACGAAGGCCCTCGCTCAGGACCTCGCCCCGCGCGGCATCCGCGTGAACGCCGTCGCCCCGGGACCGGTGTGGACGCCGTTGCAGGTGAGCGACGGACAGCCGGCCGAGAAGCTGAACGGCTTCGGAGACTCGTCGTGGCTCGGACGCACGAGCCAGCCTGTCGAGCAGGCGCCCGCCTACGTGTTCCTCGCCTCACCCGAGTCGAGCTTCGTGGTGGGCGAGGTGATCAACGTCAACGGCGGCGCCAACGTGCCCTGACCGGGCCCGCCCCCGCGCACCGTGTCAGCCGAGGCCGCCGCGCTCGACCTCCGTCGACTCGTCGGCCGCCACGGGTCGGCGCGAGAGCCCCACCGAGCCTGAACTGCGACCGGTGGCCGCCGCGACGGCGGCAGCGGTCTGCTCGATCGGGTAGGTGGGGCGCAGGGTCACGGGATGCGGGATCGCCTGACGCTTCCTCTTGCGGGCCGCCGCGATCAGGTTGAGCGCTTCGACGAGGATTCCGAACGCCATCGGGCCGTAGATGAGGGCCTTGTCGATGTGGATGCCGAAACCCTCTGCGATCAGGAACACACCGATCAGCAGCAGGAACGACAGCGCCAGCATCTTCACCGTGGGGTGCTTGTTCACGAACTCGAAGATGAACTTCGCGGCGAACAGCATGATGCCGAACGACACCACGACGGCCGTGATGATGACGATCATGTTGGAGGTCATGCCGACCGCGGTGATGACCGAGTCGAGCGAGAACACCAGGTCGAGCAGCAGGATCTGCACGAGCACCCCGCCGAAGGTGGCGGTCGCGACCTTGCCGCCCGAGTGGCCCTCCTCGGCCCCCTCGAGCTTCTGGTGGATCTCATGAACCGCCTTGTAGACGAGGAAAAGACCACCCGCGATCAGGATGAGGTCCTTCACCGAGAAGCCGGCGTCGCCGATGAAGAGGACATCCTCTTTGAGGGTGATGATCCAGCCGGCGAGGAACACCAGCCCCAGGCGCATCACCATCGCAAGTGTGAGACCGAGGTTGCGCGCCTTCGCCTGCTGCGCGAGCGGCAGCTTGCTCGCGAGGATCGAGATGAAGATGACGTTGTCGACACCCAGCACGATCTCGAGAACGAAGAGCGTGAGGAAGACGGCGAGCAGGTCGGGCGAGAGCTCGAGAGAGAAGTCCACGGGCCGATGCTAGGGCCCGCGGCGACCCGAACTTGGGAATTCGCCTAGCGCTTCTTCAGCAGCATCCGCAGCACCACCGCCGTCGCAGCGCCCGTGATGAGCCATGGCGCTGCGACGATCAGCGGGTCCATCCACATGTGGCGAACGTCGTAGCGGCCCCGCCCGAACCGTGAGCGGATGCCGCCCGCTTCGCCTTCGACGAGAACGCCCGTCTGCGTGACGGGGTTGTCGGGTCGCGTGGTGAGCATGGAGCGCGCATGGGCTCCCGCCGCCTCGACGCGGTCCCCCAGCATGAGCAGCAGCCAGTGAGCCGCCTTGCCTTCGCTGTAGTGGTCGTAGGCGAAGCGCCGCACGATCCCCGAGAGACCGTGCAGCGGCTGCGCGGTGCCGTACACAGGCGTCAGCTGCAGATGCTCGAGGGAGCGCTCGCGCGAGGCGTCCTCCCCCTGGTGCTCGGGGATCCGCCAATGCGCACCCGTCTGCTCGGGACGCTCGCGCGGCACCGACGGACGGTCGGCGGGATCCAGGTCGGAGCCCCATCCGGGAATGCGTGCGCGGAGTTCGTCACTCGTCTCGCGGGGCGCGGGCTTCTCTGCCGTGTAGGGCATGGTCACTCCTCTCCGACCACGATGACCGGCTTGATGCAGTCATCGAGTTTGCTCGAGAACATGTGGTACCCCTCCGCGATGTCGTCGAGGGGGATGCGGTGGGTGATGATGTCGCGCGGCGAAAGATGCCCGGCGCGGATGTGCTCCAGCAGCCGCGGCCACTGGCGCTTCACGGGTGCCTGATTCATGCGCAGAGTGAGGCCCTTGTTCATCGCGTCGCCGAACCTGATGGCGCTGAACATCGGACCGTAGGCGCCCACCACGGAGACCGTCCCGGCCTTGCGCACCGCGTCGATGGCCCAGTTGAGCGCGACGGGCGAACCGCCCTGCAGCTTGAACTTGGCGGCGGTGACGTGCTGGATGAACCCGCCGTCGGCTTCCGCGCCCGCCGCATCGATCACCCGATCCGCTCCGAGACCGTCGGTGATGAGCTTCAGGTGCAGCACGATATCCGGCCCCTCGGCGAAGCTGAACGTCTCGGCGTGCGCGAACTCGCGCGCCTTGGCGAGCCGGTAGTCGAGGTGGTCGACCACGATCACTCGACCCGCGCCCATGAGCCAGGCGGACTTCGCGGCGAAGAGCCCCACAGGCCCCGCGCCGAAGACGATCACGGTGTCCCCCTCCTCGATGTCGGCGATCTGCGCGCCGAAATATCCGGTGGCGAGAGCGTCGGTCATCATGAGCGCGTCTTCGTCGTCGAGCCACTCCGGGATCACCATGGGCCCGACGTCCGCGAACGGCACGCGCACGAACTCCGCCTGTCCGCCGTCATAGCCGCCCGTGCTGTGCGAGTAGCCGTAGATGCCGCCGATCGCCGTCGCGTTGGGGTTCACGTTGTGGCAGTTCGAGTACAGGCCCCGCGCGCAGAAGAAGCAGGTCCCGCATAAGATGTTGAACGGCACCATCACGCGGTCCCCGACCTGCAGGTTCTGCACGGACGGCCCGACCCGCTCGACCACCCCGACGAACTCGTGGCCGAACGT
>JAEYUT010000194.1 GCA_023432305.1 Actinomycetes bacterium | reverse complement strand
GTGAAGAGGTTCTTCTCCTGGCGGTCGAAGTTGCTCGCGATGACGGCGTTGGCGGCGTCGAGGATGTTCTGGGTCGAGCGGTAGTTCTGCTCGAGGAGGATGACCTTCGCGTCGGGGAAGTCGCGCTCGAACTCGACGATGTTGCGGATGTCGGCGCCGCGGAAGGCATAGATGGACTGGTCGGAGTCGCCGACGACCGTGAGCGATGCCCCGGGGATGCCGCCCGTGGCGTCTACGCGCATGCGCGTGTCCTCCCGACCGCCGGGACGACGGTCGGCGTCGGCGTCACGACGACCAGAAATGGTCGTCGTCTCCCAAGACGCCGACGCATGCTGCGGTTCGATCGGGCGCGTCAGCTCGCGGATGAGCGCGTACTGGGCGTGGTTGGTGTCCTGGTACTCGTCGACGAGCACGTGCCGGAACCGGCGCTGGTACAGCGCCGCGACCTCCGGGAAGGCGCGGAACAGGTGCACGGTCTCGGCGATGAGGTCATCGAAGTCGAGCGCGTTGGCCCGGCGGAGGCCGTGCGTGTAGCGGCGGAACACCTCGACGAACGCGACCTCGGCGGGGTCGTTCGGGTTGATGCCGCGCGCATACGAGTCGACGTCGGCGAGCTCGTTCTTGAGCTTCGAGATCTTGCCGGCGACGCTCGGCACGGTCAGCCCGAGAGTGTCGACCTCGAGCTCCTTGATGATGCGCTTGATGAGCGCCTTCGAGTCCGACGAGTCGTAGATCGTGAACGCCTGCTTGAGGCCCATGACCTCCGCCTGGCGCCGCAGAATGCGCACACACGCCGAGTGGAACGTGGAGATCCACATGCCCTCGGCGGCGCCGCCCACCAGGTGCTGCACGCGTTCGCGCATCTCGGCGGCGGCCTTGTTGGTGAAGGTGATCGCGAGGATCTGGCTGGGCCACGCCTCGCGCGTCGACAGCAGACCGGCGATGCGACGGGTCAGCACGCTCGTCTTGCCGGATCCGGCGCCCGCGACGATGAGGAGCGCCTTGCCGCGGTACATGACGGCTTCCCGCTGCTGCGGGTTGAGTCCGGCGAGGAGCGGGTCGTCGGGGGCGAGGGATGCGGGAGCTGCGCCACCGGGGTCGGTGTCGAATCCGTCGAGGAGGAAGGTCATGGCGGCCCCAGTCTAGGCGCGCCCCCCGACCGTCAGCCGGGTGCCGCTGGCGCTGTGCGGTGCCTCACGCGAGCAGGCCAGTGCCGGTCGGCGCCTGGGAGCGGCGCCGACCGGCGGTCGGAGGCGTGGGACGGTCAGAATCCCGCGACGAAGCTGCTCACCACGCGGTCCACGGCGGCGAGATCCGACTCGCCGATCGCCTGGATGGCGACGTAGATCAGGTAGCTTCCGTCATCCGCGAGCGCGGCGATCACGATGTAGTCGGACTTCGTGAAACCGCAGTCGGTGTAGTACTCGTACTCGCCCGTGTGATAGCCGTCGGCGAAGGGGTTCACGCCCGCCGAGATGCAGCCGTCGGGGGTCACAGCGGTGCGGGTCGCGTCGAGCAGGTTCATCGGGCTCGTCGTGCGGGGGGCGGTGGCGGACGCCATCAGGCTCACGCCCGCGACGCTCCACCCCGATTCGTGTGCGGCGACGTCCGAGCTCGCCACGATCTGCGACCACACGTTGCCGTGCTCGTCGGTGAGAGGAGCAAGCAGGTGATCGCTCCACTCGGCGGGCACCTGCACGGTGAGGTTGCCGTTCGCGTCGACGACGTCGATGAACTCGCCGCTCGCCTGCGCACCTTCGCCGCCGCTGCTTCCGCCGCCGATCACGGGGACGGCGGTGAGGGTCTCGCCGTTGACCTGGCCGCGGTAGTAGGCGCCCTCAGCGGGACGGTAGATCTCCATGTCGAGGGCGCCCACGGTGCCGTGGGTGCGCAGCACGTCGCAGTACTCGCGCATCGTGCCGTCGGTGCCCACGCTCACGCCCTGCATGCGCGTGATGAGGTCGCCCGGCTCGATGCCGGCCTCATCGGCGGCCGATCCGGCGGCGACCGACGCCACCCAGACGCCGAGGCCGCCGTCGTCGCCGGCGAGTCCCATGCCGTTGATGCCGAGGCTCATGACGCTCTCCCCGGCGATGAGCTGCTCGATGACGTCCTGCACCTCGTCGCGGTGGATGGCGAAGTTGTAGTCGTAGGTGGTCTCACCGGCGTAGTTGACGCCCACGACGCGACCGGATCCGTCGACGAGCGGCCCGCCCGAGTTGCCGGGGCGGATCTTCGCATCGTGCTCGATGATCGAATCGATCGACGCCCACGAGGTGTCGCCTTCGATGTCGGCCTTCGACACGATCCCGCGGGTCATCGTGAAGTTCGGGTCGCCGAGCGGGAAGCCGGCGGCGTAGACGTCGGAGCCTGTGGCGATCTCGCCTTCGTGCCAGTCGAGGTACGGGTAGGTGCCCTTCTCGAGCTGGACCACGGCGATGTCGAGGCACTCGGAGGCCCCCAGCACGCGCGCGTCGAGGGTGTCGCTCTGGTCGCCGCCGCGCCACACATCGAGCGTTCCCGCCCCGACGACCACGTGGTTGTTGGTGATCGCCAAGCCGTCAGCCGAGATGATGAAGCCCGACCCGCGGCCGGCGGACTCGTATCCGCCCTGCTCGGGATCGACGAAGGTGCCGCGGGCTTCCAGCTGGATGACGGCGCTCTGCACGTCGTCGAAGCCGACGCTGCCGGAGGGGGTCTGAGCTTGCGGCATGAGCGCGCACGAGGTGAGGCTCGCGGCGATGGCTGCGGTCGCGCCCACGGAGAGCGTGCGGCGCAGGGTGGTGGTGTTCACGGTGATCTCTTCCTGGAGTGGGGATGTCTGGGTCGCACCGGCCATGCCGATGCGCATCTTCTCCATGAGAGTGGCGGGCGCGCTGTCCCGCGCTCCAGGGACGGGCGACTCCGCCTGATCCCGGCTTGTCCCGTCGTGCACGGGACGCCTCCGCCGTCGGCGCCCGGGCGGTGTCCACTCGCCCGGACGCCCGGCAGCCAGAACCCGACGAAATGACTGCCGTCCCCGCGCGCCCACGTGCGAGACGCGAGCGGGCGGGAGTCCGGACGGATGTCAGCGCAGGTCGATGATCTCGACGAGGATCGTGCCGCCGTCGAGGGGCTGCACGGTCGCCGCGGACTCAGCGTTGGTCGCGTAGAGCACCGGCTGCTCGCCGAGTCCGAGGTCGCGGATGACGTCATAGTCGGCCAGGAGGGGCTCCCAGGTGTCGGCGACCTCGGTCGGTGTGAGAGTGGTCGCGTAGTAGAGGGTCGCGACGGAGTCGACCTCGCTCGCGAGGCACAGCTCGACGTCGTGAGGCTGCGCCCAGAGCGCGGGAACCGCCGGATAGTGAGCGAGGTCGGGCACGGTGCCCGCGGTGGGGAACATGTCGAGGCACAGCGAGCTGGGCGGTGCGCCGTCGACCGGCAGGGGCCGCTCATCGGGTGCCGTGGCAGGGTCCCCCGCCGGGTGCGGTCGAGGCGCGATACCCGGTGCGCAGGCGGCGAGCATCGCCGCCGATGCAGCGGCGATGACCGCGCCGGTCGCGCGTGCGATGGGATGTGCGGTGGTCATGAGGTCTCCTGACTGTCAGGGGCGCCAGTCGCCGTCGATCGCCCAGTGGATCGCGTAGGTGCCGGTGCCGGTGGATTCGATGTAGTACGACGCAGGCGGCAGAACGCCTGTCAGGATCTCGCCGTCGTCGGTCGGCGCCATCCCGTGGTGTCCGCCCTGGAACGTGCTCTCGTAGTGGCGCACGACCGTGTCGAACGACGTGTAGTAGCTGAGCGCGTAGTGGCCCGTCTGCTCGGTATCCGAGTGCGTCACGACGCGGCACAGAACCGCGAAGTCAGCGGGTGCGGGCCACCCGTCGGGTCGCACCCGGATCTCGCCTTCGAAGACGAGCTGCGCATGGTCGCCGTACTGTTCGATGCAGCGCGGGTCGATCGCCTCAGGGGTGGGGGTGCCATGCACGTCAGGCAGTGCCGTCGGCGTGTCGCTGGGCACCGGGAGCGGAAGCCGCTCGTCGTCGCAGCCGGCGAGGGCCGCTGCGACGACGAGCACTCCCGCGGCAGCTGCCGCGCGCCGGATCATCCGGCGGCGACAGCGCCGCGCTCCGTGGCCGGCGCCTGCTCGAGCGAGCCAGCCGGACGGAGAGTGATCCGGCTGCGCCCCACGGAGATCCAGATGCAGGCGATGGCGAGCACAGCGCTCGACAGGGGACCCGGAAGGCCCGGCACGCCTGTGACCATGACGGCCCCGGCGATGAGCACCACGTAGATGCCGACGATCGTGCCGAGCACTCGCGACACGAGGCGCTCCACCCAGGCGAGCCAGGCGATCGCGGCGAGCGCGATGAGCACACCGAGCCAGGGGATGTAGGGCCCGAAGTCGGTGAGCATGTAGTACACGTACAGCGCGGCGTCGTTGTAGTAGCCGTGCTCGGGGCCTCCATAGCCGTAATTGGCGAGGGCGCCCTTCCAGCCGTAGGCCAGGGCGAGGCCTGCGGCGCTCGCGAGCACGCCGCCCGACACGACAGCCGCGATGATCGAGTCGGGGTTGCGACGCTCGACGCGGGTGCGCCACGCGGCCGCGAACGCGACCAGGAACGCGACGGCGAGATAGCCGATGAGCATCCCGAGGTAGTTGGTGGTGTGGGAGAGCTCGTGCATGTAGGTCTCGTCGAGCACGATCGGGTTCCCGGCGCGGTACGCCTCGGTCTCGCTCGGTGGGCGCGTGTCCATCGTGATGGTGGCGACGAAGCCGGCGATTCCTGCGGCAGCGCCCCACAGGGGCCAGAGACGTTCCCGTGCGGGTGCGATCGAGTGTGCGGACATGGGGTGTTCCTTTCGTTGAGTTCGGATGGTGCGTGAAGCGCGTCAGAAGTCGGCGATGAAGCTGCCGATGATGCGGTCGACAGCAGCGAGGTCGGATTCGGCGACCGCCTGGATGGTCACGTAGATGAGGTAGGCGCCGCTGTCTGCGACGGCAGCGATCGCGATGTAGTCGGCCCCGGCCCCGCCGCATCCGCCGTAGTACTCGTACTTGCCGGTGTGGTAGCCGTCGGTGAACAGCTGCGCGCCCTCGGACGTGCAGCCGTCGGCGCGGACGCCGTCGGCGGTGGCGAGCATGAGGCCGTCGACGGTCGTCGTCGCAAGGGCCGATGCGGAGGCCATGACGGAGACTCCCGGCGTGCTCCAGCTCGAGTGATAGCGGGCGATGCTCGGGCTCGCGACGATCGACGCCCACTCGTTGCCTGCACCGTCGACGACCGTCGAGCTGTCGACGTCCGTCCACTCGGCAGGGATCTGCACCGCCACGCGTCCCGAGTCGTCGACGACGTCGACGAAGTCACCGCTCGCCTGCGCGCCGCCGCCGAAGACCTCGACTGCGGCGAGCGGCTCGCCGTTGATCTGACCGCGGTGGTACAGCCCCTCTGCCGGCCGGTACAGCTCCATCTCGAGCGCGGCCTCGGTGCCGTGGGTGCGCAGCACGTCACAGTACTCGCGCATCGTGCCGTCGGTGCCGACGCTCACGCCCTGCATGCGCGTGATGAGGTCGCCCGGCTCGACGCCCGCCTGGTCGGCGACGGATCCTGCCGCGACCGAGGAGACCCAGACGCCGACGCCGCCCTCGTCTGTCATCAGTCCCATGCCGTTGATGCCGAGGCTCATGACGCTCTCCCCGGCGATGAGCTGCTCGATGACGTCCTGCACCTCGTCGCGGTGGATGGCGAAGTTGTAGTCGTAGGT